>JAJYDH010000090.1 GCA_021777685.1 Planctomycetota bacterium
CCCCACCATCGAATGCGTGGTGGGGCTCGCCCGAGGCTCGACCCACCCTACGAAGACCTCCCCGGGTCGGGGCTTGCGGTCGGGCGGGGGATCGGACAGGCTTGGTGGGGGCGATCGGGCCGGATCGATGCCCTGGCCCTGCCGTGTCCGATCCGAGGAGCATCGCCCGGTGTCGATCGTCGTCGAGGACTTCCACAAGGTTTACGACCGGACCGTGGCGGTGTCGGGCCTCTCGTTCGCGGTCGAGCCGGGGGAGATCCTCGGGCTGGTCGGGCCCAACGGGGCGGGCAAGACGACCACCATGCGGGCCCTGGCCGGCATCCTGGAGCCTTCGAGCGGGCGATTATCGATCGCCGGCCACGACGTCGGGCGCGACCCGGTCGGGGCCAAGTCGGCGCTCGCCTACGTCCCCGACGACCCGCACCTGTTCGACAACCTGACGGTCTGGGAGCACTTCCAGTTCATCGCCTCGGCCTATCGGCTGAAGGACTGGGCGGGGGCGGCGTCGACCCTCCTCACGCAGTTCGAGCTGGCCGAGAAGCGCGACTCGCCGTGCTCGGACCTCTCGCGGGGGATGCGGCAGAAGGTGGCGATCTGCTGCGGCTACCTCCACGAGCCCCGGGTCATCATGCTCGACGAGCCCCTGACCGGCCTCGATCCCCGGGGCATCCGGACGATGCAGGAGTCGATCCGGGCTTGGGCGTCGGCCGGGGCGGCGGTGATGGTCAGCTCGCACCTGCTCTCGCTGGTCGAGGACCTTTGCACGTCGGTCCTGCTGATGCACCGGGGGAAGAAGCTCCTCCAGGGGCGGCTGGCCGACCTCCGGGCCGAGGCGACGGCCGACGGCCGGGCGGAATCGCTGGAAGACCTGTTCTTCCGGCTCACCGAGTCGCCCGACTCGCCCGCGATCACCGAGCCGACGGGGGCCTGACGTGGATCGATCGCTCTGGCTCCTGATGAGGCTCCGGGCCGGGGCCCTGGCCCGCCGGATGAAGAAGACGCTCTCCAAGCCCAGGGGGATCGTCATGGCCGTGATCTCGGCCCTGCTGTTCGCCCCCTGGCTGGTCTCGGTCGCGATGTCGAGCCAGGTCGACGCCAGGCCGCCGCTGGAGCAGATCCGCCGGTACGGCCCGCTCGCCCTGTTCGCGTTCACGTTCGGATCGCTCCTGTTCTCGGCGGGCGAGCAGGCGCTGTACTACTCGCCGGCCGAGGTGACCTTCCTGTTCGCCGGGCCCTACCGGAAGCGGCAGATATTGGCGTACAAGCTGTTCACGACGGCGATGCTCTGCCTGTTCACGGCCCTGTTCATGAGCCTGGCCACCACGATGGCCTCGCCCCGGATGGTCTCGGCGTTCGTCGGCTCGTTCGCGCTGATGCTGTTCCTCCAGCTCCTCCAGATGGTCACGGGGCTGGCGGCGGGGACGCTCGGGGCGCTGGCGTGGAGCCGGGGGCGGCGGCTGATCCTGGCGGGCCTGGCGGTGGTGGTGGCGATGGCGGCGGTCTCGGCGGGCCGAGGGCTGCTCTCGGCCGGGCCGATCGAGGCGCTGGAGACGATCGAACGGTCGCCGGTCGCGACCGCGGCCCTGACGCCGTTCCGCTGGTTCGTCCTGGCGTTCACCGCCGATCGGGCCTGGCCCGACCTGGCCCGGTGGGCGGGGCTGGCCTTGCTGGTCGACCTGGGGCTGGTGGGCCTGGTCTTCGCGCTGGAGGCGAGCTACCTGGAGGCGGCGTCGACCGCCAGCGCGAGGCGGTTCGCCCGGATGCAGCGGGTCGTCGGGGGCGGGGGCGGGCTCCGGTCGATGACGACCCGGCGGGTCGGCCGGTTCCGGTTCCGGCCGCCCGAGCCCCCCTGGTGGGGCGGGGTCGGCCCGAACTTCTGGAGGCAGATGACCGGCGCCCTGGGCGACCCGGGGCGGCTGGCGGGCGTCGCGATGCTGCTCTCGGCGATGCCGGTCGTCGTCTCCGTGATCGGCCCGGGTACCCCTCGCCAGATGGAGGCCATGCCGTACGTCTGCATGGGCGTCATCGGCTGGACGTCGGTCTTCCTCAGCCTGCTGATCCCCTACGACTTCCGGGGGGACATCGACGTGATGGAGGAGCTGAAGACTCTGCCGATCTCCCCCAATCGCGTGGCCCTGGGACAGCTCCTGACGCCCACGCTGATCGCCACCGTCGGCCAGGCACTCGCGATGGCCGTGGTGATCGCCCGGGTCGGCGTCGGCCCGGCGGGGGGCGTGGTGGTCTGGTCGTTCCTGGCGTTCCTTTTGCCGGTCAACTTCCTGTTCTACTCGCTCGAAAACCTGCTCTTCCTCTGGTATCCCTCCAGGATCATCCCCGGGCAGTTCGACATCATGGCGGCCGGGCGGATGATGCTGTTCATGCTCGCCAAGTTCCTCGGGCTGGGGCTCGGCGCGGGGCTGGCGGGGCTGGCCGGGGTCGCGGCGTACTTCGCGACCGGCCGGGCCCTCTTGCCGGCCCTGGTCGTCGCCTGGGCCGTCATGGCGGCGTGTGCCCTGGCCGTCCTGCCGCTGGTGGGACTCGCCTTCGACCGGTTCGACGTCTCCGGCGACATCCCGGCGTGAGTGCTTGGAGGCCAGACGATCGGAAAACTCTCGCACAACCTTTGGCGGCCCGGGTGCCGACATACAATGACAGGCGGACCACTTCTCTCGATGTCGCCGGGCGCGGAACCAGCCTTAACATGACCAGAGCTTGCCGGGTCTTGCCGCACGAGATGGGCGACGGGCCGTCGAACATGGCGCTCGACGAGGCCCTGCTCGACTCGGTGGCGGACGACCCGTCGGCGGCGGTGGTCCGGACCTACGAGTGGTCGGCCCCGACGCTCAGCCTCGGCTACTTCCAGACGGCGGCGGAGATGGCGGCCGACCCCCGATGGGCGTCGGTGCCGGTGGTCCGCCGGCCGACCGGCGGCGGGGCGCTCTGGCACGACCGCGAGGTGACCTACGCGGTCGTCGTCCCGGGCGACCACCCGGCCGCGCGCCCGAGCCGGACGCTCTACCGGACCGTCCACGGCGCCATCGAGGCTCGGCTCCGGTCGATGGGCGTCGAGGCGGCCCGCCGGGGCGATGTGAAGATTCGCGAACTTCCCGGCCGCCGGCCGTTTTTATGCTTTACCGACGGGGACGCGGAGGATATCGTTTACCGGTACGAGAAGCTCGTCGGCAGCGCCCAGCGGAGACGCTCGGGCGCGGTCCTCCAGCACGGCTCGCTCCTGCTGGCCCGATCGAGGACGACCCCCGAGCTTCCCGGCCTCTCCGATCTCGCGCCCTGCGCGGCCGACCCGTCGACCTGGGCCGAGGTTCTGCAAGCCATCCTTCCCGAGGCCCTGGGGCTCCCCGCCCGGGCCGATGACGTTCGCCCGGACGAGAGGCGGAGGGCCGAGAACCTTCGTCGCCAGGTCTACGGCGATCCTTCCTGGACCCTCCGCCGATAAGAGAAGAAGGCCGGCCCGGCCGGTCGGTTCGCCCTCGCGGAACTCGCCGACAATATTCGGTCTTTCACGCCAGCACACCGGCGGCTTATGATGGATGTGCCTCCCGAAATCTGGGCCAACCTCGGCCGTCTAACCGCGGTATCTCGGTGTTCCATCGGTCTCATTTCGAGTCGTTATTCGCGGTTCGTCGGCGTGTCTCGCCGCGCGATGTCTTTCCTCGATTAACAATGGCTGATGACCCAAGAGGTCGGGACGCTGCTCATGAAAGTCCAACTGGTGGTCGTTCAGGGTAAGCCGGAAGGGAAGACGATCCCCCTGGCGATCCCGCAATTCAAGATCGGGCGCGGGGAGGGGTGTCAACTCCGACCCAACAACGATCAGGTCAGCCGCGAACACTCGATGTTCGAGCTCGGGGCCGACACCGTCTCGATCCAGGACCTCGGCAGCCGCAACGGGACCGAGGTCAACGGCAAGAAGCTGGCCCCCCGCGTCCCGTTCGTCCTGAAGAATGGCGACCTTGTCAAGATCGGGCCGCTGACCTTCGCCGTGTCGATCGAAGGGGCGGCGGTCGCGGCGGTCGCGCCCGCCGGCCCGGCCCGGAAGCCCGCGTCGCTGGACGACGTCGGCCACGACGAGATCGACTCCTGGCTCGTCTCCGACGCCTCGAAGGAGCCGCCGGACCGCCCCTCGGGCGTCTACGGCGGCGACACGATCACCATCAACTCCTTCAATTTGAAGGAGAAGCCCCCGACCAAGACCCCCACGCCGGCGCCGGCTCCCGCCCCGGCCCCGGCGGCGAAGGCCCCGGCTCCCGCCCCGGCCCCGGTGGCGAAGGCCCCGGCTCCCGAGCCCGAGCCCGAGCCCGAGCCGGAACCCGAGCCGGAACCCGTCGAGTCGGAGATCGAGGCTTATAACCCGGACGACGACGGGATCGAGGACCTCTCCCGGAAGGCCGAGGCCGAGGCCGAGATGCCCGAGGAGTTCGTCGACGAGTCGAACCCCTTCTACGTCAAGAAGAAGCAGGACGCCGCGCCCGCCGAGGCGGCGGCCAAGGGCCCGCAGAAGGACTCCAGCGACGCCGCCGGGGATATCCTCCGCAAGATGATGGATCGCCGCCGGGCCTCGAAGTCGTCGTGAGCCCGAGTCTCGAACTTGCGACAGACCGGCGGCGGGGTTCTCCCCGTCCCGCTCGCCGGAGGATCGCCCGTCGCGGGGCGGACGGGGCTCGCCCTTCTCATTCACGCCCCGGCCCGGACTCATGCCCGACCTCGACCCGACGCCGGGCCCTTCCGGTCTCCTCATCGCCAGGTTGATCGGCCGCCTCGAACGCGACGTCGTCGGCCAGCGCCCACTCCTGGAACGGCTGGTCGTCGCGCTGCTCGCCGGGGGTCACGTCCTGATCGAGGGCGTCCCCGGGCTGGCCAAGACCCGGTCGGTCCGCGCCATCGCCCGCGCCCTGAACCTGCCCTTCCGCCGGATCCAGTTCACCCCCGACCTCCTCCCGGCCGACCTCACCGGCACGCAGGTCTATCGCCCGGCGACCGGGACGTTCGACGTCCGGACCGGCCCGATCGTCGCGTCGGTCGTGCTGGCCGACGAGATCAACCGGGCGCCGGCCAAGGTCCAGAGCGCCCTGCTGGAGGCGATGCAGGAGGGGCAAGTCACGGTCGGCGACCGGACCATCGTCCTGCCCGACCCGTTCTGGGTCCTGGCCACGCAGAACCCGATCGAGCACGAGGGGACCTACCCGCTGCCCGAGGCCCAGCTCGACCGGTTCCTGATGAAGCTCCACGTCGACTATCCCGGCCGATCGGCCGAGCTGGCGATGCTCGACCTCGACGGGCTCGCCCGCGACGCCGAGCCCGACCGCCCCCCGCTGCTCGGCCCCGACGACGTCCGGGCGCTCCGTGCCGAGGCCGCCTCGATCCGGGTGGCGTCGGCGATCAAGGAGTACGCCGTCGACCTCGTCCGGGCGACCCGCGACCCGGCCGGCTACGGGCTCGACCTCGCCCCCTTGATCGAGCTGGGGGCGAGCCCCCGGGCCTCGCTGGCACTGGTCGCCTCGGCGAGGGCCCACGCCCTGCTCTCGGGCCGCGACTACGTCACGCCGCACGACGTCAAGACCCTCGCCCGCGACGTCCTCCGCCACCGGGTCCTCGCCAGCTTCGAGGCCGACGCCGAGGGGGTGACGCCCGACGATCTCATCGGCCGGGTCCTCGACCAGATCCGCGTGCCCTGAAGTCTCCAGGAATGCCGATCACCCCGGCCGGCCGGTGCTCAGTGCGGCCCCTGGCGGACCTCGCCCAGCAGGTAGGTGGTCTTCGACTGCGACTCGTAATAGGTCCGCATGATCATCTCGGCCAGGACGCCCATCAGGATGCTCTGGACGCCGCCGAGGAAGAACATGATCGCGAGCAGGGGCAGAGGGGTCTCGACGAAGTCCTTGTGCCGGTCGCCGGTCAGCGGCCCGTGCAGGAACTTGAAGTAGAGCATGCCGGCGAAGCTGAGGAAGCTCAGCAGGATCGACCAGAGGCCGATCCGCCCGAACAGGTGGATCGGCCTCTGCGCGTAGCGCTGGAAGAACCGGATCAGGATCAGGTCGAGCACGACGTTGAAGGTCCGGCCCAGGCCGTACTTGGTCTTGCCGGCGGTCCGGGCGCGGTGGTTCACCTCAAGCTCGGCGACCTTCGCCCCCTGCCAGTGGGCGAAGATCGGGATGAACCGGTGCATCTCGCCGTAGAGCCGGACCCCTTCGAGGACCCTCCGGCGGTACGCCTTCATGGTGCAGCCGAAGTCGTTGAGCGTCACGCCCGAGATCCGCGCGACCAGGCGGTTGGCCAGCCACGAGGGGACCTTGCGGGTGATCAGTCGATCCTGCCGGCGCTTCCGCCAGCCCGAGACGACGTCGAAGCCCTCGTCGAGCTTGGCGATGAGCCGGGGGATGTCGGCCGGGTCGTTCTGGCGGTCGCCGTCCATCGGGATCAGGATCGACCCTCGCGAGAGGTCGAGCGCCGCCGAGAGCGCGGCCGTCTGCCCGCAGTTCCGCCGGAGGAAGGCGACCCGGACATGGTCGGGGTCGGAGTCCTGGATCGCCGAGAGCAGGGCGGCCGTCCCGTCGGTCGATCCGTCGTCGACGAAGATCATCTCGTAGGACTGGCCCAAGCCTCGGAGCACGACGTCGAGTTCCCGATGAAGCTCGACGACGTTGCCGGCCTCGTTGTAGACGGGGATCAGGATCGAGAGATGGGGCATGGGGGCCGGGGGGTCGGCCTCGTTCGGGGTCGGCATCCGTCGTTCGCCTCGGATCGATGGGGCGGTGCGGGCCGGGCGACGTCCGGCCCGGCGGCAACCGATGGTAGCCTGCCGGGTCACTTCTTGCCATCGCCCGGCGAGTACGGCGAGAGGGCCCGGAACCGCTTCAGCCAGCCGGCCATCAGGGCCCCGCTCATGTCCCCCTTCTTCTCGGATTCCCCGATCGTCTTTCCCCAGTAGAAGCTGATCCAGCCGTCGACGTGCTCCTTCGACCGGGCCATGAAGGTCTCGGTCTCCTCGAAGCTCGCCGAGAGCGGGAAGAACTCCTCGACCACCAGCGGCTTGCCGACCTCGTAGACCTTGAGTGCGGCGAGGTCGTCGTCGAGCTTGCCGGCCTTGGGGTAGAAGTGGACGCTGACGAAGTCGAGCGGCCCGCGGACCTCGGGGGCGTAGAACAGCGGCTTCGCCCCCTTGAACACCTGGGCCCAGGGGATCACGCCGACGGTGATCATGGCCCGATCGTCGACCGACCGGATCGCCTCGGCCAGCTTCTCGACCCAGACCCGGGCGATCTCCCGGTCGGATCGGCCCCCGGCGTCCAGGGTGATCCGCTGGACGTAGTGCTTGCCACCCAGGGGCTCGCCCGGCAGCCAGTCCTTCTTCCCCTCGCCGCCGGTCAGGATCGGCTCGTTCATGAGGTCGTAGCAGAAGATCGCGGTGCTGCCCTTGCAGGCCCCCGCGACGGCCTTCCAGAATCGGGCCTGGACGTCCCAGCGGCCGGCCTCGTCGAGCGCGTCATACCACGCGGGGACGTCCTGCCTGTGGTAGCAGCCCAGCCCGGTCACGTCGAGGTAGAGGCCGGTCTCCTCGGCGAGCTTGACGAGGTTCGAGAGGCGGGCGAGGTTCGCCTCGTCCGGCCGGTCGGCGGCCTTCATGAACCGGGCGACCTGGAGGTGGACCCGCACGACGTTCGCGCCGAGGGCCTTCATCTCGCGGAAGTCGTCGGCGACCGTGGCCCACTCGTCCCGCCAGTAGTCTTCCAGGAGCCGACCGGAGTCGTCGCGATCGTAGTTGAACCCCCACATGACGACCCGCTCGGCCGTCCCCTCGCGGACGAAGTGCGACCGATCGGCACTCGGCCGGAGCCGGTCCAGGCCGAAGCCCGACTCGGGGACGGAGAGGACAGCCAGGCCGACGAGGATGGCGAGAGTTCGAGGCGGCATGAGTGCGGATCTCCCGACGACCGGGCGGCCGACCGTCACATATCATCTGATGATCGACGGAATTTGATCTGCCTCCCTCTCCCGGAGGGAGAGGGGAGAAAGAAAAACCTCCGGGTCGGTCGATGAGCTCGATCGGCCGCCCGAGCCGCTCAGAGCCTGGGCGGGGCGGGCTTGATGGGCTCCTGGAAGGTGTTGACCCCCCTGGCCTTCATCTTGCGCTTGAAAACCTTGTCCCCGGCCGTGACGTACAGAGTGTCGAAGTTCTCGCCGCCGAAGCAGAGGTTCGACGACTTGCCGTTGGGCGTCGGCAGGATGACGTTCACCCGGCCGGCCTGGTCGCAGACCTGCACGCCCATCCTCGTGGCGACGTAGAGCCGGCCGTCTCGGTCGGCCTTCATCCCGTCGGCGCCGGCGTCGTCGGCGTTGTCGGGGGCGTGCAGGTGATAATACTTCTGCTTGTCGGAGAGCGAGCCGTCGGGCTGGATCACGTAGCTGTAAACCCAGTGGCTCCGCATGTCGGCGACGTAGAGCAGCGACTGGTCGGGCGAGACCGTCACGCCGTTGGCGAACCGGAGGCCGGTGTCGACGATCTTCTTGTCCCCCTTGGGGCCGATGTAGAAGACCCGGCTGGCGTCGGTCCCGTTGCCGTTGGCGTTGGGGTTGGTGACGTAGATGCTCCCGTCGTGGCGGACGACCAGGTCGTTGCCGGCGATCTCCTCGGCGATGACCTCGGGCTTGAGGTCGGCGTCGTAGGCGATGACCTGCCGGGTCCCGGTGGCGACGGCGAAGAGCCGGCCGTCGGGGCCGAACGCCAGGCCGTTGGCCTTCTTCGAGTCGCCGATGTACGGGCTCACGGCGCCATCGAGGCCGACCTTCCAGGTCTTGCTCTCGGGGATGTCGTTGAAGAAGACCTCCCCCTTGGCGTTGGCGATCGGCCCCTCGGTGAACTTGTACCCGTCGCCGACGAGCTGCCAGCCTTCGCCGGGCAGGGCGATCTCGCGGAGTTGTTGCGAGCCGGCGCCGGGCTTCGGGGCGGCGGGGTAGCCTTCCCAGAGCCAGGCGAACGCCTCGGGGAAGACCTGGCCGGCCTGCTTGCCGTCGTGACCCCCCTCGCCCCAGGCGTGCTTCACCTCGTAGCCGGCGAAGGTCAGGGCCCGCTCCATCTCCTGGTTGGCCATCCACCAGTCGCCGCCGTAGATGTTCAGGTCGTTGCTGCCATCCTGGAGGAAGACGCGGAGCGGCTTGGGCTCGACCTTGCGGATCAGCGTGGGATAGACGTTGCCGCCCCGGAGGCCGACGTAGGTGCCGATGGTGCTGAAGACCCGATGGAACCCGTCGGGGCGCTCCCAGGCCGCGGTGAACGCGGCGACCGCGCCGCTGCTGGAACCGCCGATCGAGCGGTCGTTGCCGTCGTGCGAGAGCTTGATCGGCCGGCCGTCGGAGGTCGACTTCTTCTCGACCTCGGGCAGCAGCTCGTCGAGGATGAACCTCGCGTAGTTGTCGCCGAGGCCATCATATTCATAGCTCCGGTTGAACCGGGTGAGGGCGTTGGCGGACTTCGCCTTGACCTCGCCCGGCCGGACGAAGACCCCGATCATGACCGGGATCTTCTTCTCCTCGATGAGCCGGTCGAAGACCTCGGGCGCCTTGTTCTGGATGCCGTCCTGGTTGACGTGGACGCACGCCGGCCTGGCCGGGTCGTACTGCTTCGGGACGTAGACCCAGTAGTCGCGCACGGTCCCGGGGAAGATCTTGCTGTTCTCGAAGGTGTACTTCGTGACCTCGCCCTTGGGGACGGGGTCGGCCGCGAGGAGGGCCGCCGGGGCGCAGAGGGCGAGCGCCGGGGCGAGGAGACGGATCGGGGAGAGTCTCATGTTGATGGATTCCGGGATGTGGGGTTTCATCATGTCGCGATTCTTGCCCGCCTCCCCTCTCCCTTTGGGAGAGGGGCCGGGGGTGCGGGGCGTGGCATCGGTGTCGGGTCGGCAAGCAGGCTCGATCGAAGTCACTCGTCCGGCGACGCCCCTCACCGCGGCCCTCTCCCCAAGGGAGAGGGAAGAAGAGAGGACGACGTTGCCGGCCCTCGTCATTCCGGATCCTTGATCTCGCGGACCCAGATGTTCCGGTAGCGGACCGGGTTGCCGTGGTCCTGGAAGGCGAGCGGGCCCTTGGGGCCGTGGGGCGAGTACTTGGCCAGGGCCCGGAAGGTCATCGGGCCGAGCAGGGCGACGTGGTTCTGGGTCAGCACGCCGTTGTGCAGGACCGTGGCGTAGGCGGGCGTCTCGACCGAGCCGTCCTTGGCGAACCTCGGCGCGGTGAAGATGATTTCGTAGGTCTGCCACTCGCCGGGCGGCCTGGAGGCGTTGACCTGGGGCGGGTACTGGCCGTAGATCGCCGAGGTCTGGCCGTCGGGATAGGTCAGGTTCTTGTAGCAATCGAGGACCTGGACCTCGTATCGGCCCATGATCAGGACGCCGCTGTTGCCCCGGCCCTGGTCCTTGCCCTTGGGCGGGTCGGGCGTGGCGAACTCGACGTGGATCTGGCAGTCGCCGAACTCGTCCTTCGAGGTGATCGTCCCGCCGCCCTTGGTGCCCGAAGGGGGGACGATCATCGCGCCGTCCTCGACCTTCCAGCCCGCCTCCTTGCCGCCGACCTGCCATTTCGAGAGGTCCTTGCCGTCGAAGAGGACCACGGCGTCCGAGGGGGCCTGGCCCGGCTGCTGGCCGGGCGTGACGACCGGCGGCTGCGGTCGGTCGCCGTCGTGGACGTGCCACTTGCCGCCGGGGAGCATCGGGGTGTCCTTGTACCCGAGCTTGGGCTTGTCCTGCTGGCCCCGCGCGATCAGCCCCAGCGCGGCCAGGGCGAGGAGTGCCGTCGGGACCAAGATCCTGCGTCTTCTGGTCATCGGTGACGATCCGGAGAGAGGTTGGTGCGGGCCGATCGCGCCCTCGGCGGGGCGTCGCCTCGCGGCCCGATCGGGCGACCCGGGCGATTCTAACGCGCGCCGGAGCCTTCGGCCGCAACCGAGTCCCCCATTCCTCGCAGGACGGCCATCCGCACCGCCGGATGCTCGCATGATGTCGCCGGGTCGCGAAGCCGGGTCCGCGCGACCGGGCCCGGCCGATGGACCGGGACAGGTCGCGAGAGGTCGCTTTCCATCAACCTGGGAAATCCAACAGATGTGGTCCATCCGGTCGGAGTCCGGGCCCCTCGGCGTCGTCCCCTTGCCCGTCGCCGCGTCTCGATCTTCCGGTCGTCCCGAGGCTTGCGTCATCGTCCGGTGAATCGCGGCTCCCGCCCTGCGGTGGTCGTCGGGGGCTCGGCCCTGGCAGGCGGCGGGAGACTCCGCGTGGCAAAAAAGCAACTTTCCTCTTTTTTTTCTGGATTGAATGCGATCCGGTCTCGTATGGTTTGCGTTTGACCGGTAATGATCTCAAAACGTCGTTAATCGAGGTAAAATCAGCGGACGATTGGCAGCATCACAGGCCATTGAGATCTCGATCGGTCAGATGTCAAGGATGCCCCGATCTCGGTGGATTGCGCGGGGCGATGGCCGGCTGGCGGGGAGGATCAGTCGCTCCCCGGCCGCCCCGGGACGATGGCAGTCGAACCTCCGGTTGGCCAGGATCGCTCGCGAGGCAAGGGGGCGGCCAGGACATCCGTAACGTCGGTCTTTGAAGTTCCGAATCCCCCCGACATCATCGCAATTCCGGGCGATCGGTGCGGTTTCCCCGCCCGATGCGCCCGGCATACACGGTGGTCGGCGGCCCCCTTGGTCGATCGTCGTGCCCTTGGGCCCGGCTCCAGGAAGCGCCGGGTCTGGCGACGATCTTCGGAATCGGTCCTGTCCCGGATGGTCGGCCGGCCCGGTGGGGTCTGGGGCGGTCCGGGACGGACGTGGATTGATCGAGCCCGCTCCCGCGCTCAAGGAGTCCACGCATGTCGCTCGCTCAGAACCTCGGTGATCGCCGCCCTCGTCGTAGGCAGAAGGATCGGACGAGGCGGAGGCTCCTGGCGGCGCTCTGGTCGCTCGTCGAGCTGGAAGACCGTTGCTTGCTCTCGGCGGTCTCGTGGAGCGGGCAGGGTGACGGCATGTCCTGGAACGACCCGGCGAACTGGACGGGCGACGTGGTCCCGGCCACCGGGGACGACGTGACGATCGACGCGGCGGGCGATCCCACGATCGTCTACTCGTCCGCCTCGGGCGACCTGAGCCTCCACAGCCTGAGCGGGCACGACGCGCTGGACCTGACCGGCGGCTCGCTGACGGTGACGTCCTCCTCGACCTTCGACGGCTCGCTGACGATCGAGGGGGGCTCGTTGGGGGCCTCGGGCTCGGGGACGGCCTTCACGGCGGCCGGCCCGGTCGCGGCCTCGTATGGGTCGCTGTCGGCCTCGGGCGGGGCGACGATCGGCCTGCCGACGCTGTCGGCGATCGACGGGAGCGGGATGCAGTTCGCCGCCGACGGCCCGGGGAGCACCCTCGACCTCTCGGCCGCGACGAGCACCGGCGGCTATGCCAACCGCATCGTCGACACGAACGGGGCGACCGTACTCCTTGATTCTGGCCTGACGGCGACGAGCGGCCTGTCGTTCACGGTCGACGGCTCGGGCTCGCTGCCGCTGGGCCAGTTCACCTCGATCGACGACGGCGGGATCACGGTCGAGGGGGGCTCGTACTCGCTGCCTAACCTCGTGAGCCTGACCAATGGGTCGGCCGAGGCGCTCACCGGCGGCCAGCTCGCCCTGCCCGGCCTGACCTCGGTGACGAACACCAGCGATCGATTCGCCGCCGACGGCGCCGGCAGCAGGCTCGACCTGTCGAACCTCGGGACATTCTCCGGCTACTCCGGCGCCCTGGCCGCGACCAATCACGGCACGGTCCTCCTGAACGGCTCGCTGACGACCCTCGACGGCGTGTCGGTGACGGTCGACGGCACCGGTTCGCTGCCGATCCAGCAATTCACGAGCGTGACCAATGGTGGGATCACGGTCCAGGGGGGCTCGTACACCCTGGCTAACTTGACGGACGTCGACGGCTCGTTCCTGTCGGCCCAGGGGGGCGGGACGCTCGCGCTGCCGTCGGTGAAATCCACCGGCGCCAGCGTCGGGTTCCAGGCGGACGGGGCGGGCAGCGTGCTCGACATCTCCTCGCTCACCACCCTCGGCGCGACCGGGGGTAGCTTCACCGACACCAACGGCGGCTCGATCCTGCTCAACCCGGCGGTGACGGCCCTCGACGGCGTCTCGGTGACGGTCGACGGGACCGGCTCGTTCCCGATCGGCCAGATCACCAGCCTGACCGACGGCTCGCTGACGGTCGAGGGGGGGACGTACTCGCTGGCCAACCTCGCCGGCGTCGACGGCTCCAGCCTGGACGTCCAGAATGGCGGCAGCCTCACGCTGCCGGCCGTCGCCTCGTTCGACCCGAAGGGCCGATACGTCAGCTTCACGGCGACCGGGGCCGGGAGCGTGCTCGCCCTGCCCGCCCTGACGTCATTGGGTTCGTCCTCCAATTACGGCTCCCTGAACCCGGACGCGAGCGGCGGCGGTCATGTGCTCCTGGCCGCCCTCACCGCCGTCGACACGGCGGCCCAGTACACCGGCTTCGGCGTCACGTCGGACGGCGCGGGGAGCGTGGTCGACCTCTCGGGGGCGACGGCCTTCGCCCCGTACAACGGGAGCCTCTCGGACACCAACGGCGGCTCGATCCTGCTCAACCCGGCGGTGACGACCCTCGATGGCGTCTCGGTGACGGTCGACGGCACCGGCTCGTTCCCGATCGGTCAGATCACCAGCCTGACCGACGGCTCGCTGACGGTGCTGGGAGGGAGCTACAACCTGGCCAACCTCGCCGACGTCGACGGCTCCAGCCTGACGGCGCAAAACGGGGGCAACCTCATCCTGCCGGCCGTCACGAGCTTCGACTCGCGAGGCCGTTACATCACGTTCTCGGCGGCCGATCCGATGAGCACGATCGGCCTGTACGACCTGACGGCGCTCGGCTCGGCCGGCTATTACGGGACGCTGAACCTGAGCGCGACCGGCGGCGGTCATGTGCTCCTGCCCAAGCTGGCCGCCATCGACACGGCGGCGACCAACACCTCCCTCGCGGTCTACTCGGACGGCGCGGAGAGCATCGTCGACATCTCGGGAGCCTCGACGTTCAACGCCCCCAACGCCAGGCTCTCGGCCACCAACAAGGGAGCGATCCTTTTCAATGCCGCCGTGACGAGCCTGGACGGCGTCTCGCTCACGCTCGACGCGACCGGCGCGTTCCCGATCGCCCAGATCACCAGCTTCACCGACGGCTCGCTGACGATCGAGTCGGGGGGCCTGAACCTCCCCAACCTCACCGACGTCGACGGGTCGAGCCTGACCGTGCAGGGCGGCGGGAGCCTCACCCTGCCGTCGGTCACGTCTTACGGTGCGGGGAATTCCTACTACGGGAACACGTTCCAGGTGTCCGGGGCCGGCAGCAAGCTGAGCCTGCCCGCGTTGACGAGCATCCTCGACAACGGCATCACGATCGACGCCTCGGGCCAGGGCAGCACGATCGACCTGTCGGCCCTCACCTCGATCGCATCCAACTCCAGCTATTACGAGAGCACGATCGGCGCCACCGGCGGCGCGGCCGTCGAGCTCAGCCCCTCGTACACGTCCCTCGACCATGTCAACCTGACGGTCGACGCCACCAGCTCGCTCCCGCTCGATCAGCTCAAGTCGCTGACCGATGGCTCGCTGACGGTCCAGGGGGGGACATACTCGCTGGACAACCTCGCCGACATCGACGGCTCCAACCTGAGGGCGGAGGATGGCGCGAGCCTGACCCTCCCCGCGGTCACCTCGTTCGACCCGAAGGGTCGCTACGTCAACTTCACGGCGACGGGGGCCGGGAGCGTGCTCGCCCTGCCCGCCCTGACGACCGTCGCGACGACGAGCTATGACGGCTCGCTGAACCTGGACGCGAGCGGCGGCGGGCATGTGTCGCTGGCCTCCCTCGGCACGTTCAACACGGCGGCGTACTACACCTCGCTGGGCGTCTCCTCGGACGGCTCGGGGAGCGTGGTCGACATTTCGGGCCTGACGGCGTTCGGCGCCTCCAGTTCCAGCCTCTCGGAGACCAACGGCGGGACGATCCTGCTCGATGCGGCGCTGACCGCCCTGGATGGTGTGTCCATCACGCTCGACGGGACGGGGACGTTCCCGTTCGGCCAGATCAGCTCGCTGACGAACGGCTCGCTGACGGTGGAGGGGGGAACGTACTCGCTGGCCAACCTTTCCGACATCGACGGGACGAGCCTGACGGTGGACTCGGGCGGCTCCCTGACGCTGCCCTCCGTCAAGAGCTTCACGACCAGCACCAACGGCTCGAACAACTTCCAGGTCTCCGGGACCGGGAGCGTGCTCGACCTGCCCGCCCTGACGACCATCGCCGGCGACAATCTCGGGATCGATGCGTCGGGCTCGGGCAGCACGATCGACCTGGCGGCGGTGGCGACGATCACGCTCACCTCCGGCTCGCTGAGCGCGACCAATTCGGGCTCGATCGCCCTCGGCCCGGGGCTGACGGCGCTCGACAACGTCAGCGTGACCGTCGACGGCACGGGCCAGATCCCCCTCGGCCAGTTCACGAGCGTCACCAACGGCCGGATCACGGTCAGCGGCGGCACGTACGCGCTGCCCTCCTTGACCGACGTCGACGGCTCCGCCCTCCAGGTCAACGGCGGCGGCAGCCTGACCCTGCCGAACCTCGTCGGCTACAACACCGACAACATTTACTACTACGGCGGATTCGCGGTGAGCGGGACGGGCAGCCTGCTCGCCTTGCCCATGCTGGCCGCGATCACGGGCTCCTACGCGAGCCTCTCCGCCTCCGGGATGGGGAGCGAGATCGACGCGCCGGACCTCGCGAGCCTCCCCGTGGGCGTCACGCTCGGCGACCAGCAGGGGGCGTCGATCGTCCTGAACGCGGGGCTGACCGCCCTCGACGGGGCCACGATCACCGTCGACGGGACCGGCTCGTTCCCGATCGGCCGGCTCACGTCGCTCACCGACGGGACGCTGAACGTCCAGGGGGGGACGTACTCGCTCGC
>JAJYDH010000648.1 GCA_021777685.1 Planctomycetota bacterium
GCGGGAGTCGCCCAGCGCCCTGGGGTCGATCCTCCGGTGCCTCCAGAACCGGATCTTGGTGAAGTCGTTGAACTGGGCCCCGGCCAGCGGGGCGAACAGCGGATGGTCGAAGGCGATCTCGCCGAGCATCGCGTCCCGGCCGGGCGACTCGGCGACCTCGACCGGCGGGCCGCCCGCCAGGGCGTCGAGCGTCGCGGATTGGCCGGGCGAGGTGACCACGTAGAGGACCGTCCCGCCCCCCTCGGCGTACTCCCGGAGCCGCCCGGCGTTCGCGCCGGTGGTCTCGCCCGCGACGACGACCAGCGGCGTGGTCCGGGCCGGGTCGATCGAGATGGCCTCGGTCGGCTTCTTCGAGACGACCTTGACCGCCCGCCGGGGGCTGTCCTCGAAGACCCGGCCGAGGTAGTAGAGCAGCCCTTCGGGGTCGCCATCCGCGTCGGTGCCGACGTAGAGGACGGTCGCCTCGTCCTTCCGGCCCGAGGCGAGGTAAAGGGTGTTGTCGAACGGGTGCGCGTCCCCCTTGAGGCGGAGGGTCGTCAGCCCCGGCGACCGGGGGACCTTGACGACGCGCCCTTCGCCGGGCGGGACGTAGGCGTCGACCGGCGGGCCGACCTCCGCGCCCTTCGCGTCGAGCCAGGCGAGCTGGAACGCCTCGCGGCGCGAGCCGGGCTCGTTGGCCACGCGGACGCGCAGCTCCCTGGCGGCCTCGGCGGGCGTGGCGTCGGTCGAGTCGGCGAGCCCCTGGAGGCTGGCGTTGGGGGCGTCGTCCTTCACGGTCCTGAGTTCGAGGTCGACATCGGAAGGCCACTGGTAATCGCCCAGCGCGTCGAGCTTGCTCCCCTGCTGGAGGTCGCTCACCAGGACGATCCGCCGGGGCATCCGCCCGGCCTTCTCGGAGGCGTCGACGACGTCCTCGATCGCGGCGACGGCGTCGATCAGCCCCCGGCCGAGGTCGGTCGAGGCCCAGGTCGGCGCCAGCGAGTCGAGCCGGGCCTTCGCGATCGCCAGCCGCTTGGCCGGGTCGAGCGTGACCGCCTCGGCGAAGGTCAGGAGCGGCTTCGAGGTCGAGTCGAAGGCATAGAGGGCGAGCTCATCCTGCGGGCGGGCGTCGGCGAGGGCCTTCTCGGCGAGCGCCTTCGCCTTCGCCCAGAGGTCCCCTCGGCGGAGGCTGGCGCTGGTGTCGATGAGCACGACCTCGCGACGGCGCTCGACGTCGCCGAAGTCGAGCAGGGCCGGCTCGCGGAGGAACGGCCGGGCGAACGCCAGCGCGAGCAGGGCCAGCGCCGAGGCCCGGAGCAGCAGGAGCAGCATGTTGTCGAGCCGGCTCCGCCGGGTCAGCCGGGGGGGCGTCGGGCTGAGGAACATCAGCGAGCTGAACGGGACCTCGCCCTTCGGCGTCCGGCGGATCAGGTGGAGCACGATCGGCGCGGCGATCGCCAGCGCCCCGAGGATGTAGAGCGGCGCGAGGAAGCTCATGGGCGGGCTCCTCGGGCTTTTCTGGCTTTTCTGGCCCCCTCCCCCCTTGCGGGAGAGGGTTGGGGTGGGGGGACGTCGCCGGCCGGTCGGGGGTCGAATGGGCGGTTCTTGAACATCGACAGACGTGCCACGCCCCTCACCCCCGGCCCCTCTCCCAGGGGGAGAGGGGAGGCAGAATCGCTCATCGCGCACCCCCTCGCCCGGCGGCGTTGGACCCTCGGCCGGGGCGGCGCCCCCGGCGCATCCTGGCCTTGAGGAGGTCGAAGAGGACCAACTCCAGCGGCCGGTCGGTGGCGATCGGGTCGAATTCGACGCCCAGGTCGGAGCAGGCCCTCTCGACCTCGGCGGCGTGCTCGCCGAACCGGCGGAGGTACTCGGTCCGGACGGCGTCGGGGTCGACGTACAGCTCTTGGCCGGACTCGACGTCGCGGAACATGGCCGGGTTGGCGAACTGGAAATTGACCTCGGCCGGGTCGAGCACCCGGAGGACCACGACGTCGTGGCCCCTCGACCGGAGGTAGCCGAGCCGGGTCCGGAGGGCCTCGACCGGGACGAGCAGGTCGGAGATCAGGACGATCAGGCCGCGCTTGCGGACGGTCGCGGCGATCTCTTCGAGCGGTTTGGCCAGGTCGGTCGCCTTGCCGATCGGCTCGCGTTCGAGCATCCCCATCAGGCGGCGGAGCTGGCCCGGGCGGTGGCGGGGGGGGAGATAGTCGGTGATCCTGTCTTCGAACGTGACCAGGCCGACGGCGTCCCTCTGGCGGGAGAGGAAGTAGGCGATCGTGGCCGCGGCGGTCCGGGCGTATTCCCACTTGCTGTACGGGCCGGAGGAATAGCCCATCGACCGGCTGGCGTCGACGACCAGGGTGCAGCGGAGGTTGGTCTCGTCCTCGAACCGCTTGACGTGGTAGCGGTCGGAGCGGGCGAAGAGCTTCCAGTCGATGTACCGGGTGTCGTCGCCGGGGGTGTACTCGCGGTACTCGCTGAACTCGACGGAGAACCCGTGGTAGGGGCTCCGGTGGATGCCCTTGATGAACCCCTGGACGGCGACCTTGGCCCGCATTTGCAGGCTCTTGATCCGCATGAGGGCGCGGGGGTCGATCGCCGTCGCGTCTCGCGGGGTCGAGGGCTGGCCGGGGCTTCTCGGCGGGTCGAGTTCGGGCATCAGGCGAGCGGCCCCTTCATGTGTTCGAGGAGGCGGTCGACCACCGCGTCGACGGTCACGCCGTCGGCCTCGGCCCGGTAGCCGAGCAGGACGCGGTGCCGCAAGGTGGGATGGACCAGCGCCCGGACGTCCTCGGGCGTGGCGTGGAACCGGCCGGCGAGCAGGGCCCGGGCCTTCGCCCCCAGGACCAGCGACTGCGCGGCGCGGAGGCCGGCTCCCCAGCTCACCCACTCGTTGACGAAGTCGGGCGCGCCCGGGCCGGGCCGGGTCGCGGCGGCCAGGCGGACCGCGTGACGGACGAGATCCTCGGCGATCGGCACCTTGCGGACGACCTCGTGGAACTTCAGGACGTCCGGGCCGTCGAACAGCGGCTCGATCGGCTCCGGCTTCCGAGAGGTCGTCTGGCCGACGACGGCGACCTCGTCGTCCTCGGGCAGGTAGTCGACGACCACGTTGAACAGGAACCGGTCGAGCTGGGCTTCCGGGAGGGGGTAGGTCCCTTCCATCTCGATCGGGTTCTGAGTGGCCAGGACGAAGAACGGCTCTTCGAGCGGATATCGGACGCCGGCCGCGGTGACCTGGTGCTCTTGCATGGCTTCGAGCAA
>JAJYDH010000649.1 GCA_021777685.1 Planctomycetota bacterium
CGGCCTTGACGTACTGCGGTGGGAGGTTGGCGGGCATCGCAGGGGGCACCCCGGCCGGACCGTCTCGGATCACAGCCCGCAAGCGTAGGCATCCCGACCGGGCGAAATCAAGGGTGTGGAACCGCGAAGCCCATCCGCCCAAACCATCGCCACGCCACGACTTCGCGAGGTCTCATCGGGCACATCAAGGGCGATGGCGGATTTTCGAATGGAGGTAAGACTTTAGCCGTCTGCGGCGACCTTGGCGGGCAGTGGAGGAGGCTTTCCGGTCTTCAGGGAGGCCGTCAGCGCATCGACCGCCGTCTTCGGCGGGGCGTGGCCTCGCCGCTGGAGCGTGCGGTACACGCTCATCAGCACCGCCTGGGTATCGGCCCGGCGACTGCTCCGGTTGCCGAGGAGGTTCTTGCGGAACCTCACCGCAGGCCGAATCCCCCGATCGTCGCGATGTCGCCTCGGTCGTTTGATCCGCCGATTGGCGTCCTTGTCGTCCCAGTCCGCGGCGATCAACTCGTCCAGCCGGGCCGTCAGGCGAGCACGACGCGAGGCGTATTCCTCGGGCGGGCACACCCTCGCGCCTCATCAACCGGATCGCGTCCCCCAACAGGCGTCGCAACTTCCTGGCGAACCCCGACCGGTTCGGGCCAGGACGGCCGTAGTAGTGGGCGTGACCGTCGATGACGACCATCCCGAGATCTTTCGGCTTGTCGTGACGGTATTGGTGTGTACGGCGACGGAGCATGGATACGGTCTCCTCCGGCCAAAAGCGTTACCGGTAACGCTTCTTTCAGCCTCGGAAGCCGCACCCTCCGACGCGGAGGGGCATCCTAACTCAATGATTTGTCGAAAGTTAGAACAAGTGGAGCGGAAGGGGATCGAACCCTCAACCTCAGCATTGCGAACGCTGCGCTCTCCCAATTGAGCTACCGCCCCGAAGCATTGACCTGTTAAAGATTTACGTCGACCTGGCCACCTCCAGTCTGTCCGATTTCAATTCAGAATTTGCCTTCTTCTCAGAGCCCAGGTTTTGGATTCTTGGACGACCGAACGACTGAGAAGTTTATTCTATCGACCGGGACGTCGGAAGGGAAGTTGTGTCGGGAAAAATCCAGTCTCGATCGTTTCGTTAGGGCTTGGAACGAAATAACCGCTCCATCTTCTCGCCGTCGCACATTATGACTCGATGCACGACGATCCGGATTAACATCGGACGTTCGCCTCGAACTTGCCCAACCCCGATGAGCGGCAGCGGAGGCTCCTCGCCGCCGAGTCTCGCTCGCTTGGCTATGGCGGCGTCCGCCGCGTGAGCCGTGCCGCTGTGATCTCCCCTACCGCGATCCAAGGGGCCTTGAAGCAGCCCAACGCGCCGGCTTTACCTGCTGGCCACGTCCACCGACCCGGCGGGGGTCGCGAGAAGTCCGCGACAAGAGCCCGGTGATCGTCACCGCCTAGGAAGAGTTGATCGCCCCCGAGACGCGGGGCGATCCAGGACCGAGGCGGCCCTGCGGAATGAGGCCCCGTGCAAGATCCTCTGCTTCACCATCAAATGCGTGATCCAAGCAACCTGCGAACTCGGGATCGAGGCGACGTTCTTCGGGAAGGATGGGGGAGTTGGCAAGGATGGCTGAGTCGTGTCGTCGCCAACAATCGTGACAGAATCCGCCCCGGCCGGGGTTGGAACCGACCCGGATTTCGACGCTCTCGCCTGGATGTGATAGCCTGACTTTTTACCCGTCCACCTCGCCATGAACGGCCGTAGGTCGAAGGGTGCGTATGGTCAAAGCCAACCCAATTCGTCGGATCATGTCTGCTGGTAACGGTTTGGACTGGGGCGACTCATCGGTCCCCCTGACTATCATCCGGATGAAGCCCGGTTAATCGACAGTCCGAGCTGGACACCCGATTTTGACCCGGAGGGTTTTGACGGGTAGGCTTGCAGCGGTATCCACGACGAATCTTCCGCGAGGGTCGACCTCGCGAATCAGGCGGACCGGATAAGCCGGGGCGCCCGGAGCGATCATGAGCGAACCCAAGACGCTGTTCATCACCGGCGCGACCGGGCTGGTCGGGAGCCATGCGGTCGAGGAGGCCCTGAAGCGAGGGATGCGAGTCAAGGCGCTCGTCCGGGCGTCAAGCGACACGACCTGGCTCGACGCCCAGGGGGTGGAGAAGGTCTCGGGCGACCTGGAAGACGCTGAGGCCCTCCGTCGGGGCGTCGAGGGGGCCGACTGGGTCTTCAACTGCGCGGCCAAGGTCGGCGACTGGGGGAGCCTGGAGGAATTCCGCCGGCTCAACGTCGACGCCCTCCGGCTCCTGCTCGACGCGGCGAGCGACGCGAAGGTCGGGCGGTTCGTCCACGTCAGCTCGCTGGGCGTTTACGAGGGTCGCGACCATTTCGGGACCGACGAAGCGACACCGCCGGCGGCCGAGGCGCTCGACGGCTACACCCGGTCCAAAGTGGAGGCCGAGGCCCTGGCGCTCCGGTACGTCAAGGAGCGGGCCTTGCCGCTTTCGGTCGTCCGCCCCGGCTTCATCTACGGCGAGCGCGACCGGACGGTCCTGCCCAAGCTCGTCCACTCACTCCGGACTGGCCGGTTCGCGTATTTCGGCTCGGGCGACCAGGCGCTGAACTGCATCTACGTCAAGAATCTGGTCGCCGCCATCTTCCTGGCCGCCGAGGTCCCGGGGGCCGTCGGCGAGGTTTTCAACGTCACCGACGGGGCGAGGGTGAGCAAGAAGCAGTTCATCGGCCGGGTCGCCGAGCTGGCCGGGCTCAAGCCCCCCCGGCGAAAGATCCCCCTCTGGCTGGCCTGGACCCTGGCGATCCTCATGGAACGCCGGGCGAAGCGGAAGAAATCACCCACCCCGCCGCTGGTCAACAAGGCCCGGTACAAGTTCCTCGGCCTGAACCTCGACTACTCGATCGCCAAGGCCCGCAAGATCCTGGGCTACGAGCCCCCGTTCACGACGGAGCAGGGCCTGGTGGCCGCGATGGCCGATTTCAAGGCCGCTAAGCGGCCCGAGCCGGTCGCGTTCGCCTCGCGTTGAGGATCACCGATTCCCTACCGCGGATCACGAGCAGATCGCACACTTAGGGTTAGGGCTTGCCCTGCCGTCCTCGACCCGTTCGGCAGGGCAAGCTCCAATACCGTTGAACGAGCCATAAACGACGTCGAGGGCGGTCTTTCTGACTCCCTCTCCCCTTGTGGGAGAGGGTTGGGGAGAGGGGTCGAGGACCGTG
>JAJYDH010000091.1 GCA_021777685.1 Planctomycetota bacterium
CCGAAGGTTTCAGGTGAACCCATGCACTGCCGACGCTTCATCGCCCCGCCGATCAGCCGGCGCGACATGCTCGCCCGATGTGCCAACGGCTTCGGTGCCGTGGCCCTGGCGGCGCTGCTGGGCGAGGAGGGTCATGGGGCCGACATTGCCAACAAGCACGATGTCGACCCGATGGCCCCCAAGCCCTCGCACTACCCGGCGAAGGCGAAAAACGTCATCTTCCTGTTCATGGACGGCGGGCCGTCGCAGGTCGACACGTTTGACCCCAAACCCCGGCTCGACCGCGAGCATGGGCAGCCGATCAAGGCGAAGGTCCAGCCGACCCAGTTCAACAACGTCGGCAAGGTGCTCAAATGCCCCTGGGCGTTCCGGAACCGAGGGCAGAGCGGCATCCCGGTCAGCGACCTGTTCCCGCTCGTCGGCGAGCACGTCGACGAGATGGCGATCGTCCGGTCGATCGTGTCGAACTTCTCGGAGCACACGGCGGCGAATTACTTCATGCACACCGGGAATGGGCTCCAGGGCAAGCCGAGCCACGGGGCCTGGGTGACGTATGGCCTGGGGTCCGAGTGCCGCGACCTGCCGGGGTTCGTCGTGCTCAACGGCGGCCTGATCCCGCCGGGCGGGGTCGACTGCTTCGGCTCGGGATTCCTGCCGGCGACGTATCAAGGGTCGATCTTCAAGGCCGAGGGGGCGCCGGTGGCCAACATCCGGCCGACCGAGCCGGGGCCCGACGTCCAGTCGCGCAAGCTGGCCCTGATGCGGCATCTGGACCGCGACGTCCTCGAACGGGTCGGCCATCACGACCAGCTCGAAGCTTCGATCGCCAACTACGAGCTGGCGTTCAAGATGCAGACCTCCGTTCCGGGCCTGATGGACCTGGCGGGCGAGAGCAGGGCGACGCGGCAGCTTTATGGGCTCGACGACCAGTACGGCCCGACCCGGATCTTCGGGCGGGAGTGCCTGGTCGCCCGGCGCCTGATCGAGCGGGGCGTCCGGTTCGTCGAGCTACTCTGCCCGGGCGTCGGCCACGACCGCTGGGACCAGCACGGCAACCTCAAGGATGGCCACGAGAAGAACGCCAGGGCGGTCGACAAGCCCATCGCGGGGCTATTGACCGACCTCAAGGCCCGAGGCTTGCTCGACGAGACCCTGGTGATCTGGGGCGGCGAGTTCGGCCGGACGCCGATGGCCCAGGGGTCCGACGGCCGCGACCACAACCCGTTCGGCTTCACGATGTGGCTGGCCGGCGGCGGGATCAAGGGCGGCACCATCCACGGCGCCACCGACGATTACGGCTACCATGCCGTCGAGGACAAGGTCCACGTCCACGACCTCCACGCCACGATGCTCCACCTGCTCGGCATGGACCACAAGAAGCTGACTTACCGGTTCAGCGGCCGGGACATGAGGCTGACGGACGTGCATGGCGAGGTCGTGTCGGCCATCATCGCTTGAGGTCCGAGGCCGCGATGAAACCCGGAAAAGCCGCCATCCTGCCGCAGATCGTCCCGGTCGGCCTCCTCGTCGTGGCCGGGAGCGTCGCGGGGCGTCGTTGGACTTTCCTCTTTGCGTGGGCCGCGATCCAGCTCGTCGTCTTCTTCGGCAGGATTCGCGATGCCCGAGGGATCGACCGGGAGGCCCATGCCCGGTCGATCGGGCGGCGTTACCGCCCGACGCGGACCGACGCCGGCCGATGGACCGCCGCGCCGATCGCGGAGATCGACAAATCGACCTGCGGCAAGCTGCTCGCCGGCCGCCTCCGGCGTAACCCGGGGTTGAAGGTCGTCGTCGGCCGAGGGCCGGCGGGGCCTCCCTCGGATGTCCTCTACGATCCGGAACTGGACGGCTGAGGAGCCCTCGCCGATCGGCCCGTCTGGCGTCGGCGTCGTCCTGTCCATTATCATGGGCAAGATGAGCCCATCTCTCCCTCCCGACGTCTCCAAGGTTTCTCCGCGATCGATGGGGCCCGGTCCCGTCCGGGTCGTTGCGGTCGTGTCTGTCTTCCTGGTGTTGATCCTGAGCGTCTGGCTGATCTTCGGCCGGAAGCCGACGCTCTCGACGGACATGACGTCGATCAGGGCGGCCATCGAGGCGAGGCGATACGACCAGGCCGAGGCGATGCTGGTCCGCCGGCTCGGCGTCCGGCCGGACGACGATCAGGGCTGGCTGATGCTGGGAAGCCTCCAGGTCATCTCGGGGCGCGATGGGGCGGCCTTGACGTCCTATGAGCGGGTCTGCGGCCCGGGGCCGGTCTGGTCCCAGGCCCGGACGCAGGTCGGCGAGATCATGATCCGCCGACGGGATGCCGCCGGGGCCGAGCGCGCGTTCCGCGAGGTCGCCGACCGCGACCCGAAGTCGACCGACGTCCGTCGACGTCTGGCTTACCTCCTGACCCTGGAGGCCCGACCCGAGGAGGCCCGCGCCGTCCTCCGCGAGCTATATCGACTGTCGCCCGACCGTCGCCACCTGGTGACGCTGGTCTCGCTGGCCTCGCCCGATCACGAGGGGCGCGATGAGGCGAACGAGATGGAGGCTTACCTCCGCGTGACGCCCGACGACCCGATCCTCCGACGGGCCCGAGGGCTGATCCTGCTCCGGTCGGGCAAGCCGGCCGAGGCCCGCCCGCACCTGGAAGCCGCCGTGCCGGAGATCGAGGACGACCCGATCGGCCGGATCGCGCTGGCCGAATGCCGGCTGGCGACCGGCGACCTCGCCGGGGTCGAGCCAGCGCTCGGGGCGGAGCCGGCCCGGGGCGCCGATCGGGCCTCGTGGTGGCTGGTCAAGGGGCAGGTCGAGGAGGCCAGGGGCCGGGCCGACGCCGCGATCGCGGCCTACCGCAACGGGAGGGAGGCCAACGCCGACGACCGCAAGGTGCTTTACCGCCTCGGGCAGGCCCTGGCCAGGAAAGGCGAGGTCGCCGAAGGTCGGCCGCTCCTGGACCGGGCCGAGGCGATCCGGCTCAGGTGGCTCACCCTGGTCCTGGAGGCCGACCGCTGCGCCCGGGGGGGCGAGGATGCCGGCCTCTTCGAGCATATCGCCGAACTCTGCCGCGAGTCCGGCCTCACCTTCGAGGCGAAGGGCTGGTACGAGCAGGCCATCGGGCTCGACCCGACACGGACCTCGACACAGGCGGCGCTGGCCTCGCTCGGCGAGCCGCCGACGCCCCCCCCTGCCCCGCCCCTCCGGGCCAGGCCGTCCCGAGGGGCTCCGACGGCCAAAACGGTCGCCCCGGTCGCCGTCGCGGGCGGCTCGCTCCGGTTCGAGGACGTCGCCGAAAAGTGGGGCCTGGCCTTCCGCTACAATGCGTGGCCGACCGGCAACCTCTTCCTAGGCGACACGATGGGCGGGGGCGTCGGCCTGATCGATTATGACGAGGACGGCCGACTCGATGTCTATTTCGTCGACGGCTGTCGGCTGCCGATCGGGCTCGGGGAAGACCCCGCTCCCAACCGTCTCTTCCGCAACAAGGGGGACGGCTCGTTCGAGGACGTCACCGCGAGGGCCGGCGTCGCCGGGCACGGCTACGGGATGGGCTGCGTGGTGGGAGATTACGACAACGACGGCCACGACGACCTTTACGTCACCGGGCTGGGCCGGGCGGTCCTCTACCGGAACCGGGGGGATGGCACGTTCGAGGACGTCACGGCGAAGGCCGGGGTCGGCTCGGACCGCTGGACGACCGCCGCCGGGTTCGGCGACCTCGACGGAGACGGCGATCTCGACCTGGTGGTCGTCACCTACGTCGAGGCCGACCCGAAGAACGTCCCCGAGTGCCTCGATCCCACCGGAAGGCCGTTCCACTGCCCGCCCGGCCATTTCCAGCCCCAGGTCGACCACCTCTTCCGCAACAACGGAGACGGGACCTTCACCGACGTCGCCCGCGAGGCGGGGTTCGACATCCCCGGCGGGCTCGGGCTGGGTTTGGCCATCGCCGACCTCGACGACGACGGCAAGCTCGATCTGTTCATCGCCAACGACGCCGCCCCCAACTTCCTGTTCATGAACCGGGGCGGGCTGAAATTCGAGGAGGTGGGCGTGACCGCCGGCGCGGCCTACGACGGCAACGGCCGGGCGACGGCGAGCATGGGCGTCGTCGCCGAGGATCTCGACCAGGACGGCCGGATCGACCTGCTGCACGTCAACTTCCTCAACGAGGCCAGCACCCTGCTCCGCAACCTCGGCGGCGGCCAGTTCGACGACATCACGGTCGCCGCCGGCCTCGACGCCACCGGCCGGACCACGACCGGCTTCGGGGCCGTGGCCCTCGACGCCGAGAACGACGGGCAGCTCGACGTCTTCATCGCCAACGGCCACGTCGACGACCGCCCCTGGGCCCATCACCCGATGGCCCAGAGCCCGACGCTCTACCGGTCGAAGGCCCCGGGCCGGTTCGAGCTGGCCCCGCCCTCGATCGGCCCCTATTTCGCCCGCGAGGTCGTGGGCCGGGGGGCCGCGGCGGGCGACCTCGACAACGACGGGCGGGTCGATCTCGTGGTCGTCCACCGCGACGCCCCGGCGGCGGTCCTCCGCAACGTCACCGAGGGGGGACACTGGCTCGGCATCCGGCTCGTCGGCGAGAAGTCCGGCAAGACGCCCGTCGGCGCCCGCGTGACCTGCCGGGCCGGCGGCAAGACCTCGACCCGCTGGCTGACCTCCGGCACGAGCTACCTGGCCTCGAACGACCCCCGGATCTTCTTCGGGACCGGGGAGGCTCGCAAGGTCGAGAGCCTGGAGGTCCGCTGGCCCTCGGGCCTGGTCCAGTCCTGGTCCGACCTGGCGGTCGACCGCATCCTGGACGTCCGGGAAGGTCGAGAGGCGATCTCCAGATAATAATCGTCGGTTCCACGACATCCCGGTTTCCAGGGATACTTTTGGAGTGCGGAAGCTTGCTCCCGCTTTCGTGGAGGGAGCTTGCTCCCGGATCCGTCCGCTGTCAGCCACCGGGAGCAAGCTCCCACACTCCAAATCGTGAAATCGTGAAGTGATTCAAGCGGCGGCCATAAATGCACGGGGCGGGGGAGTAGGATCTTCGAAGGGCGGCTCCCGCGTCGTATCCTGGAAATCGTGCGAGGGATCTCCGGCGATCGGCGAGTCGCACGACGCCGGACCTTCATACGACCCATCTCGCCACTCCTTCTCAGAAAATCGAGGAATCACGATGAACAGTACGCGGAAGCGGGTTGTCGGCCTGGTCGCTTCGGCCTGCCTGATCGGCGGCTGGGGCTGCGGAGACTCGAAGCCCGCGGTTTCGGCGACCAGGAACGAGGTGAACGTCAAGGGCATTGTCACCGTCAAGGGAAAGCCGGTCTCGGCCGGCGATGTCGTCTTCGATCCTTCGAATTTCCAGAGGGCCGAGGCACCACGGACGGCGCCCATCGGCAAGGACGGGACTTACACCATCAAGACCCTCTCCGGCGACAACCAGGTGACGATCCGGGGCCCCGAGGTCGACAAAAACTCCGAGCTTCAATTCGCGCGCGAGCGGTTCGACGTCAAGGACGGCGACACGATCGACGTCAAGTTCCTCGAAGGGAAGTGAAGTCCGGGGCGCCAGCCACCCGGTCGACGAGAAAACCCCCACCTCCCGATGCCGGGAGGCGGGGGTCTCGCTGTTCGTCGGGGATCGGCGGAAACCTCATCAATACTGGTCGGCCGAGACGATGTCGCCGTTGGAGCGGGAGCCGATGGACCACCAGGGACCGGTGGCGACGGTCGACTTGATGAACTTCACGCTGCCGTCGCAGAAGAGGACGTTGACGCCTCCCGAATGCCGGCTGCTGGCCGCGTATTCCGACTCCCGGCCCGTGTTGTCGCTGATCGAGCAACTTGACATATTGGGCGTCAACACGTGATTATACCGAGTGCATGAGGCGTAGCCGACGAACCAGCGCTGGCCCGAGGAATCCTCGCCATCCAGGCTGCTGGTCGGGGTCCGGGATGTCACCTGGGCCGCCTTGCAGGCCGCGTAACCGGCCAGGGGGCTCGAGTCGGCGGGCTGGCCGACGGAACCGATCACGATGCACGAGGAGGACGGGACCGTCGTGTCGAGGATCTGGTTGTTGCCGCTGCCGACCCCCTTGACGCGCTCGCTGTAGGCGGCGGTGTTGCTCAGGCCGTCAAGGATGTCGCGGAAGCCGATCGAGAACGGAGGCTGGCCGTTGGCCGAGCTGCACGGAGGGACGCCGTTGCAATTCACCCCGACGAACTGGAACACGCCCGCATACGGACCGATGACGCCGATGCTGTTGCCGCCATCGCCGTAGAACGCATTCGGGGCCGATCCGGCGTTCCCCATGTAATTATTGTGGCCCTCGGCGTTGGTCAGGCGGTCGAGGTCGGATGGGCAGAGAAAGGTGCTGATCTTCATGTACACGACGGTCGTGTTGGCCGAGTTGCCCGCGAATCCCGAACTGAAGTTCAGCGAGTTGTAAGCCGAGACCTGCTCGATGTAGGGCAGCAACATCGTGTGGCCCGACCAGTCGTTCCAGCCCCAGGGCCCGGCCCCCCAGGGGACCTTCTGCGTGACGTCGTGATAATTGTGCAGCGCGAGGCCCATCTGCTTCAGGTTGTTGACGCACTGGCTGCGGCGGGCGGCCTCGCGGGCCGCCTGCACCGCCGGCAAGAGCAGGGCGATCAGGACCGCAATGATGGCGATCACCACCAGCAGTTCGATCAGGGTGAAACCTCGTCGTCTCGTGAACATGGGAGGGCCCTCGAAAACTTGAAAGAAAAGCAACTAATTCGTCACGGAGCCCGTCGCGGGACGAGAACTCCGGTAACGACGAAAGGATTGATCGCGCCGAGCCCGAGGGATTTTCGGGCCCGAAGACACGATCATGACGCTCGTCGGGCAAGAGTACCGAGGATGCTGGGCTTTTTCGGCCGGATCAGCGGACGGAATTGAAGAGATTTCTAATCTAACACACAACCCGCGAAGTCAACAAGAAGGTTCTTCAGGTCGCGAATCGAATCACAAATTAACACTCCGATAGGAGACATTCCCGCATCCACGGATGGACTGTTTCACGCTCGCGGGCGTGTCGGGTCGCACTTCGGCGCGATCCGGCCGATGGCCGCCTCGAGCTTTGGGAAGTCGACGGGCTTGGTGAGATGCTCGGCGAATCCGGCCTCGCGGCTCCTCCGGATGTCGTCGTCCATGCCGAAGCCGGACAGGGCGATCCCCGGCGGGCCCCCGCCGGATCGGAGCCGCTTCATGAGGTCGAGCCCGGTGCCGTCGGGCAGGCCGAGGTCGCTGATGATGATGTCGAACTCCCCCTGTTCGTCCACCTCGCGAAGCGCGGCCTGGACGCAATCGGCCGTGGCGACCCGATGCCCCTTGCGGCCGAGCAGGCGGGCCATCACCCGGAGCGAGTCGACGTTGTCCTCGACCAGCAAGATCCGGAGCGGGCCGCCGGGGCTCGATTCCTCGCCAGCCGGCGGCCGGGCGGCGGTCGTCCGGCCGGGAGCGACGACCGCGGGCAGTTCCAGGGTGAAGGTCGCGCCCAGGCCCTTGCCGGCGCTGGCGGCGACGAGCCGGCCGCCGTGGGCCCTGGCCAGGCTCCGGCTGATCGCCAGGCCGAGCCCGAGGCCGCCGAACTGCTGGGTGACGGAGTTATTTCCCTGCTCGAAGGCGTCGAAGATCCGGGGCAGGACCGCCGGGTCGATCCCGACGCCGGTGTCGGCGACCTCGACGACAAGACGGCCGAAATCGTCGCGGGTCCGGATCGAGACCGAGCCCGCGTCCGGGGTGAACTTGACGGCGTTCTTGATCAGGTTCCAGATGACCTGCTGGAGCCGAGCCGCGTCGGCCTCGACGTGGTGGCGGGCGGCGTTGAGGGCGACCTCGACGCGGAGCCTCGACTGGTCGATCCCGGGCCGGCAGATCTCCAGTGCCTGGAGGACCAGTCGATGGGCGTCGACGACCTCCTTGTTGAGCCGGAGTTTTCCCTGGATGATCCGGTTGAGGTCGAGCAGGTCGTCGATCAGCCGGGCCTCCAGCTCGACGTTCCTCCGGGTCATCTCCAGGAACGGCCGGATCTCGGGGCGCGTCTCGGGGTCATCGAGCATCGCCGAGACGTCGGCCAGGACCGGGGTCAGGGGGGTCCTCAGCTCGTGGCTCAACACCGCGAGGAACCGGTCCTTGGCCCGGCTGGCGGCCTCGGCCTCCTCTCGGGCCTGGCGGGCCTCGCCGTAGAGGCGGGCGTTGTCGACCGCCATCGCCGCGCGGCGGGCCAGGTCTTCGACCAGGTGGATGTCGGCCGTCGAGTACCGCCTGCCCGACTCGGCCATCGCGAACGTGATCACGCCCAGGGTCCGGCCCCTCGCCGCCAGGGCCGCGCTGATGGAGGACGTGCACCCCTGGGCCCGGAGCATCGCCAGGTGCTCGGGGTCTCGGGCCAGGGCGACGAGGACCGCGTCGTCGACCTCGGCTCCCAGCTCCGACCGGCCCGTCTGGAGCACCCGGACGGCGACCCGGGGGTCGCCCAGCGCGAGCGGATAGCGCCGGGCCAGCTCCCAGGCCTGAGCGACCTTCGATGGGTCGGCGTGGGCCACGGCCAGGCGTCGGGTCGTGCCGCCCGCCTCCAGCATGTCGACCACGCACCAGTCGGCGACGTGAGGGACGGTCATCCGGGCCACGGTCGCCAGCGTGATCTCGTAATCGAGCGACGAGGCCAGCACGGTGCTCGCCTCGGCCAGGAAGCGGAGCATCCCTTCGGCCCGCTTCTGATCGTCGATATCGGTGCAAGTGCCCATCCATTTGAGCACCCGCCCGGAGCGGTCGCGGACGGGCAGGGCGTGGACGAGATGCCAGCGGTGCGTGCCGTCGAGCCGGAGGAGCCGGAGGTCGATCGTCAGCCGGTTCCCCGAGGCCCTCGACCGCTCCCAGCCCTCGACCCAGCGTCGGATGTCCTCGGGGTGCAGCGCCTCGCGCCAGCTCCGATCCTGGGCCGTCCGGGAGGAGAGGCCGGTGTACTCGGTCCAACGGGGGTTGAACGAGTCGAGCAGGCCCGACGGCGACGCGGTCCAGACGATCTGCGGGATCGCCTTGGCTAGGAAAAGACAGCGCCGCTCGCTCGACTCGGCCGGGCCTCTCGCCGGCCGATCGACCGGCTTGTCCGATCCCTTGCCGGCGGCCTCGCCATCCTGCCCCCCGACCGCACCGATCCTCAGCTCGCGGATGTCCGCCATGTCCGCCTCATCGCGTGGAGAGATCGCCACCGGCGCCCGATCGGGCCGGCGCATCATCCCGAACCTCGGGCCTACCCGATTTGCCCGGCCCCGGGGCATCGTCCCGTCCGAGGGAAGGTCGATCTGCGAAGGGATCGAAGAGGGGATACGTTTTCCTCGACCTCGACCTCGACGTCGCGGAGTCAGATCATGTTAGCTCCGGCCCGAGGACGGGACAAGGGCCGATCCCTCGGTTCCCCATCCCTCGGGCGGACGAACCGATTCGAAGCCTCAGCGCGGCGTTGGGACGCATGACAGCGTCCCATCCCGCCCGACGACGACCAGCTCGTCGGTCCGGTGGGATGAGAAGCATGTCAGAGGCGTGGCGGCGGCCAGGTCGGTCGATCCGGCCGGCGCGAACGCCTGCGCCCCGCAGCGGAGCCAGTCGACCCTCGACCTCGCGACCCCTGCGACCATCCCCGCCCTGACCAGGGCGGTCGCGACATAGATGGTCTCGCCCGTCGATATATTATTCGAAGTCCGGATCAGTTCGGCGTCATTGACCTTGAGCGCCGACCAATGGATCGCCCCCTCGCGGTCGAGCCCGGCCAGTTCGTACATCTCGGGGTCGTCCTGGAGCCAGGACAGCGGGGCCGAGCGCAGGGTGTGACCTTCGGGCAAGGTCGGCCGCCAGCCGAGGTAGCGGCGCCGGACCATCTTGCCCATCGACTCGACCTGGCAGATGTCCGGACCGTCGTGGACCAGGATCGCCCGAGGGGTCGGCGGCCGGCCGTCGACGGGCGGGACCAGCAGCGCCGCCGCGGGGTCGGTCTTGAGGAACGGCATGGGCAGCCTCATCCAGAGCGAGAGGTCGCCCACGCCCCCCATGAGGATCATCTCCTCGCCGTTCCAGACCCCCACGGCGCGGACCGAGGCGTCGGCCATCACCGGGGTCAGCCAGAATTCGCCCGGTCCGTCGACCATCCGCACTTGCCGGGCCCAGCCGCCCGATGCCGAGGTGGCCCTGTCGAGGTGGACCAGCCTCCGAGGGCCCTCCCCCTCGCCGAGCAGCAGGACGAGCGTCCGCCCCTCGGGGTCGACCGACATCGACGCGATCGGGAGCCGCTCCTCGGCCAGGACCGAGACCACACCCCGGCCGACGTCGACCCGGCAGACCCGGCCGCCCTCGAACCCGACGAAGACCTCGCCGGTCGAGGGGGCGTGACAGGCGGCCGAGACGACCCCGCCCTCGACCTCGATCCGCCTCGGATCGTCCTTCGAGATCGGTCCCAGGATCGCGGACAAGACCCTCCGCCGCTCGTCTTCGAGGTCGAAGGCCACCTTCAGCGCGTGGTTAGCGTCCCCCACCAGGTCGCTCGACCAGGCCCGGTTCCGGCCGAGATACGCCGAGGCGATCGCCCCGGGCCTCGACCGGGCGCCGACCGCCCGGCGGAGGTGGGCCGCCAGCCCCATCAGCGCGCGGTCGCGAAGGTCGTCGCGGACCTCAACCAGCGCCTCGCGGTCGGCCAGCCGGGCCAGCTCGTTATAGAAGTCGACCGCGGCGGCCTCGCGGCCGGGCCTTCGGAGAAGGTCGTCGGCCTCCTCGACCAGGGCGACCAGGGGGGCGACCTCGGCCCGGTCGGCGAAGATCGCGGCCATCCGCAGGGCGCAGGCCACGGCGTTGCTCGATGCACGGTCGGCCCATCCGTTCCCGTAGTAGCCCAGGGCCAGGTCCGGCCGACGGGCCCGGTCGCGGAGCAGGTCGCCGGCGGCCATCCGGCCGTGCTTCGAGTCGGCCGCCAGCAGGTTGGCGGCCAGATCGTATTCGCCGACCGCCGACTCTTCCTCGCCCATCCGCCGGAGCAGATCGCCCGCCTCGGCGTGGAGCCGCTTCTGGCGGTAGAGGGCCAGGGCGCGGTCGACCTCGCTGGCCGCCTCGAACGCCCTCGCCGCCGCCGGTATGTCCTTGAGCCGGTTCAGGTAGAGGAAGGCGGCGTCGCGGTGCAGTCCCGCCCTCGACAGCAGATGGGCGGCGGTCGCGAAATCGTTGAGGAGCTTCCCGTGGATGTAGGCGGCCCGCCGGAAGTCGCCCCGCCGCTCGGCCTCGGCGGCGGCCTTGCGGTACTCCTTCGCCAGCTCGGCCTGGACGTCGTAGCCGCCGAACCAGATCCCGCCGGAGCCTCGGCCCGACCCGAGCAGCGACTGGAGCGAGTACGTCGGGTCGACCGTCGGGAGCTTGCCGTCGAGCGACGGCAACCCGCCCCGGCCGCCGTTGCCTCCCAGCGGCAGGGCGTGGCGGAGGGCCCGCTCGACGTCCCCCTCGCGGAACTGGCGGAGCAGCTCGCGGAGGGCCCCCTCCTGCTTGCCGAGCATGGCCTCGGTCAGGCGCGGGACCCGCCCCACGGCCCGGTTGATCCACCGGGCCCCCAGGTCGGCCAGGCCCTTGATCCCGAGCATCGCCCCCAGCCCGATCAGCCCCCGGCCGGCGCCGACGGCGGCCCGCCCGGCCAGAGTCGAGGCCGCGCCGGCGTCCTGGGGCCGGGGAGGCCCCTCGGCGCCGATCTCGTCCGGGTCCCCGACAGCCTCGAACACGTCGTCGCCCGAACCGTCCGGCTCCAGGGCGATCTCCCGGAGCCGCTCGGGTCGGGCTGGACGATCGGGGAACGGTCCCCAGCCGTCGTCCTCCCGTCGCCCGGCCCCGATCAGGGCCGAGAGGGGCAGCGGAGAGCCCGGCTCGAACCCGAGCACCCGGCCGCCCGGCAGGAAGACCAGCCCCCGGTCGCGGGTGAGCCCCCGGGCCTCGTCGTCGAGCAGCGCCGGCACGAGGTCCGCGTCGACCGGCAGGTACAGGTTGTCGGCCAGCTTTCGGAGCCGGATCGGGCCGGCGGGCGGCTCGGCCCCCTCGCCCAGCCCGAGCAGGTATCCGCCCGGGACCCGAAAGATCGGCGGCGAGCGATCCGGGCCGAGCCGCCCGGCGAGGTCGAGCACCGCCTCGACGCGGTCGGTCTCCAGAAGGACAGCCGAGGCGGGCCCCGGCTCGATCCTCCGGCGGAGATGGAACGCCACCTTCATGGGTCGGCCTCGGTCGGGGAACGACCCGGTCACTTCGCCGCCGGGTCCAGCCGGCCTCGGTTCAAATACCACATCCGGTCCGGCCCCTTGATCAGCCCGTGGGCCATCCGGACCGACTCGATCGGCCCGTCGGACTCCCGATCCCGGACGAAGACGAGGACCGTGTAGTCGGCCCGGGAGGTCGATTTGCCCGTGCTCTTGTCGGCCTGGAAGTTCTCGACGTCGAACTTGAGCGGCGTGTATTTCCCGGCCCTGGCGGCCTCCCGCCAGGCCGAGATCCGCCCCTTCCAGTGGTCGCGGAAGTCCTCGAAGGTCGAGAACCGCCCCTCCTCGCGGGCCCGGGAGCTGAGCAGGAGCCACATCCGCCGGTAGTGGGGAAAATGGTGCGAGGCGGCGGCGTAGAAGTCGTTGACAGCCTGCGCCGGCGTGATCCGGACGGGCCGCTCCAGCGTGATGAGTATGGGATAGGCCAGGAGGATGGTAGCGACCCCGCCGAGCATCAGGATCAGCAGACAGAGCGTGCCATACCCCAACGTCAGCCAGGCCAGGAAGAGCGTGCCGCCCGCCGAGGCCCCGACGCGGATCAGGTCCGGCCCCCACTCGCCCATCCGCGACCAGATCGGGGCGACGACCGCTATCTCCATCTCGAATTCGCTGGTATCCCCCTCCGCGATGTGGGACTCGGGCATCTTGGCCCTGGGCCTGGGCTGGGATTTCGCCCTGGGCCGCTCGACTGGGATCGGCAGGACGACCGGGCGAGGTGTCTCCTCGACCTCGGGGACCGCATAGCCTTCGAGGTCGTACCCGTCCGAGGGCGACGGGGAAGACGAGGGCGGCGGCGTCGAGGCGGTCGGCTTGTGGATTGGCCGGACCTCGTCGGTGTCGAACAGCGAGCCGGCGTCCGCGATCGGCTTGGGGTCCTGGGATGGGCTCGGGTCCGGCATGGCTCGGTCCTCTCCGAAAACTCGCTCCGGCGGTCGGGCGTCGATGAATGATAGGAGCCGGCCGCGCGCCTTCAAGTCACCAGCGGAGCTGGTCCCGGCGGAAATAATGGACGTGCCCGTCGTCCGATCCGACGATCAGGTCGAGCGACCCCGGCCCCGCGCCGGCCACGCCCGAGGGGCTGCACCCCTCGACGCCGACGACCAGCGGCCGGCCGTCGTCCAGGCGGATCGGCCGGGGGACGAGGCCGAGCCGCCCCTGGTTTTCGAGGAGCAGGACCGTCGAGACCTCGCCTCCCCGCCCTGTGATCGCCGGCAGGACAAAGGGCGCGGCCTGGCTCGGCAGGCCCACGAGGATGTCGAGCCGGCCCGGCCCGGTCCACGGTCCGACCCAGAGCGAGCATCGGCCGCCCAGGCCGAAGCCGCCGTCGAGCCGGAGGACCCGGCCCAGGCGGTCGACCAGCGGGACCGGGGCGCCGAGGTTCTTCTCGTCGAGGGCCGGGTAGACGCAGAGGAAGCCCTGGAGGTCGAGCGCCAGCAGGTCACGGCCGCCGGCCCCCGCCCAGTCGGCCACGGCGGGCCGGACCCGGGGCGGCAGGATCAGCGGGGCCCCCTCGCAGCGGAGGGCGACGGGATGGGAGAACCGGTGCTGGGCCGCCGAGCCGTCGTTCCGGAGGAACAGGACCTCGCCCCCCGCGCCGCCGACGAGAAGGTCGAGCCGGCCGTTGCCCGTCCAGTCGGCCAGGGTCGGGCAGGCATACCCCAGCCTCGGCCCGACGGGGCCGCCGAGCCGGCCGTCGGGCCCCGGGTCGAGCCGGAACCGGGCGCCCCCCGCCTCGATCGGCTCGGGGAGGCCGTAGCGATGCTCGGCCCCCCGGCCCGTGTCCTTCGCCCAGTAGAGGTGCCCCGGCCCGTCGCCGAAGACCAGCTCGAGGCCGCCGTCGCCGTCGAGGTCCCCGGCGGCGACGACCGAGTGCCCGCCCAGCCAGAGCGGTCCGGGCTCCTGGACCAGCTCGGACGGGGCCGAGGCGGCATCGCGCGAGGTCGCCCGGATCGCGAAGACCCGCCCCTCGGCCGAGCCGAAGACCAGCTCCGACCGCCCGTCGCCGTCGAGGTCGGCGGCGATCAGGGTCGTCCGGTCCTCGGGCAGGACCAGCGGGGCCCCGGCATATTTGAGGGTCCGGGCCTCCATCAGGACCGGCGGTCGCTGGCCGCCGAAGTTCCGGTGGACCTTGACCAGCCCACGCTCGTCGGCGACCAGGAGTTCGAGGTTGTCGCCGCCCCCCCAGGAGACGGCCAGGGGCGCCGGGCGGGTGGCCAGGTCGAGCCGGCCGGAGTCGGGCTCCAGTTCCGGCTGGAGTTCGAAGTGGGGATGGCCGGGCTCGCCGAAGTTCCTCAGCCAGCGGATGCGGCCCTCGGGCGCCCGGCCTCGCCAGAGGCCGCTCCGGTCGTAGCCGGGATGGCCGCCCTTCTGGTTGAAGCCGGCCTGCTGGTCGACCGGCAGGGCGTCGGAGTCGGGCCAGTACCCCTCCATGTCGTCGAGCCCGACCAGGAGGTCGACCCGGCCGTCGCCGTCCCAGTCGACCGCGGCAAGCTGGACGACCCGGACCGCGCCGAGGCCGAGGTCGGCCGGCAGCCCCAGGGGCTGGCGAGTGCCGAAGCTCGGGCGGTCGGCCGGGCCCTGGTTCCGGAGCAGGACCAGCCCTTCGGGGGCGAGGGCGACGAGGTCGAACCGGCTGGCCGAGCCGTTGGGCAGCGGGCAGGGGCATCGGAGCCCGTCGAGTCCATCGACCGGAGTGCCGGCGTCATACGGGCGGGGAAAATCCCCCTCCCCGGTCGGGCGATAGACCCGCGCCGACCGGCCGCCGTTGGCGACGACAAGCAAGGCAGCCTCGCCCCGGCCATCCCAGTCGACCACGACCGCCTCGGAATCCCAGCCCAGCCCGATCGGACGGGTGACGACCGACTCATCCCAGCCCAGGCCCGGTTCGATCGTCGCCGAAATCTCGGCTTCCCCTCCCTCCTTCGCTTCCAGGTCGACCGTCGCCATGCCAGACCTCCCATCCCACCGTCGATCGACCCCACTCCCGCAAGCCGGGTCAAGGAGACCATTCTATCGCGACGGACGCCCCGAGGCGCGGGTCACGTCCCGACCGGCCAGGCCCGGGGATTTCCCAGACGAAGCCAATTTCGCCGGAACTGATTAGCCTGTAAGAAGATTGGCGATTTTCGTCTGCGATCGAAAACATGAATCCAGGTCCAGAGGCCCTGTCAATTCGAAGCCAAAACGTCTTCGATCCGCGAGCCAAGACAAAGCCAATCGCGCGGGCCGGGGACGGAGGAGCGAGTCCGAAGGGTGGGTCGAGCCTCGGGCGAGCCCCACCATGCATTCGGATGGTGGGGCTCGCCCGAGGCTCGACCCACCCTACGAACCGATCATTCC
>JAJYDH010000650.1 GCA_021777685.1 Planctomycetota bacterium
AGACATGCCGAGGTCGCCGCGAGATGCGATGAACTGATCGAGGCGAGTCGGCAGTTGATGGAGTGAGGGGCGAGCTACAAGCTAGATCGCAATCAGTCCGAATTTATTAAGTTTCAGAAAGTACAGCCCTATCGGGAGCCACTGTCACACCGATATCGTCGTCGGTGTCGAGAGTCGCCACTTGATTCCTCGCCGGCATGTGGTAAGTGTAAAGGAATCATTCCGTCGCGTCGTCCGGCCCCGCCCGAGAGTCGCCGCCCCGCCCCAGCCAGAGGAGTCTGCCTCGATGTCGCAAGCCCCACGCCGTCATCTCCGCCTCGAGAAAGTGGATGATGTCACGGTCGTCAGCTTCGTGGACACGAAGATCGTGACCGACGAGAACATCCAGGAGGTCGGCGACCAGCTCTACAGCCTGGTCGAGGACGAGGGCCACAAGGAACTGCTGCTCAACTTCGGCAACGTCCAGTATCTCTCCTCCGCCGCGCTGGGCAAGCTGATCAACCTCAAGAAGAAGGTCGGCGCGGTCAAGGGCAAGCTCAAGCTCTGCTGCATCCACCCCGACCTCCTCGAAGTCTTCCGGATCACCCGGCTCGATCAGGTCTTCGAGATCCACGCCGAGGAGCAGGCCGCGCTCGACAAGTTCTGATCGTCGGCCTCGTCCGTCGCCGATTTCGAGGTCGTTTCCGAGGCGGTATTGCCCCGACCCTCGATCTGATTTCGAAATCGAGCCCGGCAAGAGGCCGGACCGGGGGACGGCGCGGTTCACCCTCGGGGAGTTGCCGTCGATGTCAGATCCCGGGCGCGATCACCTCAAGGTCGAGAAGGTGGACGGCGTCACGGTCGTGACCTTCGTCGACCCCAAGCATGTGACCGACGAGGACATCCAGGCGGTCGGCGACCAGCTCTACAGCCTCGTCGAGGCCGAGGGCCATGACAACCTCATGCTCGACCTGAGCAACGTCCGGTATCTCTCCTCCTCCATGCTGGGCAAGCTGATCCACCTCAAGAAGAAGCTCGGCGCGATCAAGGGCAGGCTCAACCTCTGCCGCATCCACCCCGATTTGCTCGAAGTCTTCAGGCTCAGCCGGCTCGACCGGTTCTTCGGCATCGACGATGACGACGACCTGCCGGGCGCCCCGGTGCAGCGGTGAGCGACCCGAACTTCGCGCGAAGTCGCCCGGCCGACCGGGGCGATCCCCGTCCCCCGAGCCCCATCCGAGCCTCATGAGCAGCGACCTACCCGCGACCCCGATGATGCAGCAGTATCGCGAGCTGAAGGCCCGCGACCCTGACGCGCTCCTGCTCTTCCGGATGGGCGACTTCTACGAGATGTTCGGCGACGATGCCGAGCGCGCCAACGAACTCCTCGGCCTCGCCGTCGCGACCCGCGACAAGGACAAGGGGCCGAACGCCACCAAGATGGCGGGCTTTCCCCACCCGGCGCTCGAAACTTACCTCAAGAAGCTCGTCCAATTAGGCGTCCGGGTCGCGGTCTGCGAGCAGGTGGAGGACCCCCGGTTCGCCAAGGGGGTCGTCAAGCGGGACATCGTCCGGGTCGTCACCCCCGGGACCTTGACCGAGGACGCCTTCCTCGACCCCCGGACGGCGAACTACCTGGCCGCGATCGTCGAGGTCCGGGGCAAGCTCGGCCTGGCCTGGGTCGAGCTGTCGACCGGCCGGTTCTCGCTGACCTGCGTGGGCCGGACCGAACTCCTCGACGAGATCGCCCGGCTCGGCCCGTCCGAGGCGCTGGTGTCGGAGACGAGCCTCGACGCCCCGTGGGTCCGGTCGCTCCGGGCGGGGACCAAGATGGCGATCACCCCCCGGCCGTCGTGGGACTTCGTCGCCGAGCAGGCCCGGAAGGTCCTCAACGAGCAGTTCGGCACGACCACCCTCGCCGGATTCGGGATCGACGACGAATGTCCCGAGGTCCAGGCCGCCGGGGCGCTCATCGCCTACCTCCGCGACACGCAGAAGTCGGCGATCGGCCACATCGCCCGGCTCACGCCCTACCACCGCAAGGACACCCTGGCCCTCGACGAGATGACCCGGCGGAGCCTGGAGCTGACCCGGACCCTCCGCGACGCCCGCCGAGAAGGGTCGCTCCTCCAGGCGATCGACCGGACCTGCACGCCGATGGGGGCCCGGCTTCTGGCCGACTGGCTGACCTCGCCGCTGACCGACCTCGTCCCGATCGTCGAGCGGCACGAGGCGGTCGCCGAGCTGGTCCGCGATTCCGCCCTCCGTGCCGACCTCCGGACGGCGCTCGACGGCTCGAACGACCTGGAACGCCTCGCCGCCCGGATCGGCACCGGCCGGGCGACGCCTCGCGACCTCGCCGCGCTCGCCCGGACGCTGGCCCTCCTGCCCCGGATCAAGGCCCGATTGACCGCCAGGGCCTCGAAACGGCTCGGTGAACTCGAAGCCGCGCTGGAACTCTGCCCCGAGATCCGCTCGTCGATCGAGGCGGCCCTCGTCGACGAGCCGCCGCTCGCGCTCAAGGAAGGCGGCCTGATCCGCGACGGCTACCACGCCGACCTCGACGAGCAGCGCGACCTCGCCCAGGGCGGCAAGACCTGGATCGTCAAATATCAGGCCGACCAGGTCCGCCGGACCGGGATCAACGGCCTGAAGGTCGGGTTCAACAAGGTCTTCGGCTACTACATCGAGGTCACGCACGCCCAGAGCGCCCAGGGCTCCCGCATCCCGGCCGACTACATCCGCAAGCAGACGGTCAAGAACGCCGAGCGCTACATCACGCCCGAGCTGAAGGAGTACGAGGACAAGGTCCGCAACGCCGAGGAGCGGGCCAACGCCCTCGAATACGAGCTATTCGTCACGCTCCGCGACCGGGTGGCCGCCGACGCCCCGCGACTGGTCCAGGCGGGCGCGGTCCTGGCGCAGGTGGACGTCCTCTGCGGCCTGGCCGAGCTGGCCGCGAAGCAGGGGTACTGCCGGCCCGAGATGTCCGAGGAGCCGACGCTCGAGATCGAAGCCGGCCGGCATCCGGTGCTCGACGTCCTCATGCCCGCCGGCGCCTTCGTCCCCAACGACCTGCGGCTCGGCCCCGACACCGGCCGGGTCCTGCTCATCACCGGCCCCAACATGGCGGGCAAGAGCACGTACATCCGCCAGGTGGCCCTGACGGCGATCCTCGCCCAGATGGGGAGCTTCGTCCCCGCGAGGTCGGCCCGGGTCGGGGTCGTCGACCGCCTGTTCGCCCGGGTCGGGGCG
>JAJYDH010000651.1 GCA_021777685.1 Planctomycetota bacterium
ATCTTCCGCCGACCACCGAGACCTTCGAGGAGGCCCTGGTCGAGGTCGTCAACCTCGGCGGCGACGCCGACTCCACCGGAGCGATCCTCGGCGCCCTGGCCGGCGCCCATTTCGGCGTCGCGTCCATCCCCGACCGCTGGCTCGAAGGGCTCCAGAACCGCGAGGGGATCGAGGCCCGGGCCCTCGCCCTGGCCCGACGATCCGCCGACGGGATCGACATCCCCGATCTCGTCGCCACCGAGCAGGCCCTCACCGCCAGGGAATCCGCCTGCCGATCCCACCTGATGACCCACTCGCCCAACGCCAACGGCGGCGACCTCGGCGCCAACCGCCGGCTCTGAGCCGGAAGAGCGCGGGTAACGGGCAGGCTACCCTGGATGTACCCGTCGACTCCGGTGGTGCCACGACCCCCCACCCCGACCCTCCCCCACAAGGGGGGAGGGAGTCAGACGCAAGCGGTCTGCCGCCTTTTCTGGTCCCCTCCCCCCTTGCGGGGGAGGGTCGGGGTGGGGGGGCCGTCAGGCACCACCAGAATCGACGGGTACACCCGCTGCCAACCGGCCGATCTTCCCGAATCTCGCCCGATCGGATAAGATTGGGCGAGAGAGGTCGACGCTCCCGCGATCCCAAGGGGGACGCCGGCCTCCGGCTCCGGGAGGCTTCGGCGTGGAGGACGTTCGGCCGACTTACGACCGGATCAAGCGGCAGCTCGGCGAGGCCGAGGGCTACTTGATGCTCAACATGCCGGGGAAGGCGCTGGAGATCCTCGAAGGGCGCTCCGACTGGGCGACGATGCAGTTCGAGGCGTCGCTCCTGGCCGGCGAGGCCCTCCGCGTGCTCGGCCGCCATCGCGATGCCCTCAGGCCGCTGGAGGTGGCCGCGTCGCTCCGGCCCGGCGACGTCGGCGTGGCCATCGCCCTGGGCTGGTGCTACAAGCGGACCCACCGGCTCGCCCAGGCGATCGACGCCCTGAGCCGGGCGCTCCGGCACAACCCCGAGGAGGCCCTGCTGCACTACAACCTGTCGTGCTACTGGAGCCTCGCCGGCAACGCCGCCAAGTCCCTCGACGCGCTGGCCGCCGCGCTCGACCTCGACCCCGACCTCCGCGCCCGGATCGCGACCGAGGCCGACTTCGACTCCCTCCGGGGCAATCCCGACTTCGAACGGCTCACCGTCGGCCCCGCCCCGCTGGCCTGAATCGAACGAGGATCGCCGCCATGACGAGCTTCCAGGAGTTCCTCCACAGGAAGGCCGAGGAGCAGGGGCAATCCTCGGCCCGTGAGCGCCGAGACGAGTGGATCGCGGCCGTCGACCGGCTGACCCGTCAGATCGAGGGCTGGCTCCGCGAATCCGACCCGGAGGGTGTACTCGACCTGATCCCGGTCACTTTCGACAAGGCCGAGAAGGGGCTAGGGCCTTATAAGATCGATGGCCTGCAAGTCGGGGTCGGCGAGCTCTCCGCCCGGGTCGTCCCGGTGGCCCGGAACGTCGTCGGCTCCCCCCGGATCATGGGGGATGGGGCGCGACTGGCGGGTCGAGTGGACATCACCGACGGGATCAAGAAATACGTCCTCAGGCGAGTCCTCAAGGATGGATCGGAGACCTGGGAAGTCCTCGACGATCATTTCGGCGCCGCGCCGTTCGACCGGGACCGCCTGGAATCGATCCTCCAAGATCTCCTGGCGTGATCGGCACGCTGGATGAGGCCTGGCGATGGTATGAGGCGGCGCGAGAGACCTCGCGAACGATGGCCCGCCTCGGCGGGAAATACTGGGACGAGATGCCCTGGGGAGGCGCCCTGGGCCGCGACGATTCCTTCCGGCTCCTGGAAGCGACCCAGGTTGAGGAAAGGGCACGTCAGGTCCTCGATGATCTCGAAGACCTGTGCGTGCTCCTGCTCTTCTCGGTCTTCGAGGCGACCGTCCGCGAACGGGCGCTGACGGACGTGTCCGACGAGTTGCCGACCCTGCGCCATCCCGCCCTGGTGCAGGCCATGGAAACGCTGAACGACACGATAAGCCACGGCAGTTTCTATCGGGTGCTGGAGGCTTATAAGGGCCTCGATGCCGATCTTGTCGAGGAAGTGAATCAGGTCCGACGCTATCGGAATTGGGTCGCCCACGGTCGACGGGGAGCGCAGCCCGACAACGTCGGCCCTGATGTCGCCTACGACCGCCTCCGACGGTTTCTCGAACGGCTGGCGCTCCCCAAACCGCGCTGAGATCGGTCGGCACGGGATCGGTCATGCGACATTCCGCGCCAACCGGACGGCCGAACGGGCTCACGCCCGCGACTTGCCGTGGTGGTTCGCCAGGCCGCTGTAGACGATCCGGGTGAACTGGGAGCCCTTGAACAGCCCCTTGCCCCATCGGGAGTCGAGGCCGGCGAGCGGCCTGGCGGCGACGAACTCGTCGACCGTCTTGCCGGCCTTCACGAGCGGCTCGACCTTGTCGCGGGCCTCGGCCAGCATGTCGCGGGCCGCCTTCAGGTCGTCGCGGTTGCCGACGGGGCCGTGGCCGGGGACGATCCGGGTCCGGGCGTCGACGATGCCCAGAATCAGGTCGGCGGCGGCGACCATCCCGCCGATCCAGCCGCCGGACGAGCTGTCGATGTTCGGGTAGAAGCCGTTCGAGAACAGGTCGCCGGTCTGGAGGACGTTGGCCTTCCGGTAGTGGATGAAGACGTCGCCGTCGGTGTGCGCCGGGGCGACGCTGGCCAGGTGGATCTCCTCGCCGTTGAGATAGAGCGTGGCCGAGCTGTCCACAGTCACGACCGGCAGCGCGGCGGGCGGCGAGGCGGGGACCTTCATCTGGAAGTCGGCGATGTATTGCTCGGTCGCCAGCCGCTTCCGGGCGTTCTCGTGGGCGACGATCCTCGCCCCGAGCCCGGCCAGCGCGACGTTGCCGCCGGTGTGGTCGAAATGCCAGTGGGTGTTGACCAGAGTGATCGGCCCCGCGCCCAGCTTGCGGACGACCGCCGCCAATTCGGCCCCCCGGGAGGGGACGAAGGCGTCGACCATGACGATCCCGTCGGGGCCCGCCAGCGCCGTGACGTTCCCGCCCGGCCCGGAGACCAGCGACAGGCCCGTCGCCAGGGTCGAGACCTCGATCGGGGCATTGTTCATCATCGGGCCGAGCTTGTTGATCAACTCGGGCAGAGGGATGTCGTCACTCGGGGCCTGCCAGGCCCTCGCCGGGCCCGCCAGGGCC
>JAJYDH010000092.1 GCA_021777685.1 Planctomycetota bacterium
GCACGAGCGGAGCGTCCCGTGGGCCGAGCGGGATAAGAGCGCGTCGAGGTTCGGCATCAGGCCTCGTTCGCGCATCGGGTCGAGCACGGACCAGGTCGCGCCGTCGAGACCGAGGATGACCAGTCGTTCCGTCCTAGACATCGGTGCCTCCTCGCGGAATTCAGGTTGTGGGGAAAGTTGGGCCGGGATGGCCGGCCGGTCCGAGGTTTCGCGGGGGGCGGGATTGAGGTCGAGGGTGAGGTCGGACTTGAAGTGATGCCGGAGCCGGAGCCGCTCTCCCTTGGAGCGGTAAACCTGGCGGAAGCGCCGGCGGATCTTCCAACGGAGGGGCTGCTCGGCCTCGGTCTGGCCGAGCCAGCCCTGAAAGGCGCGCGAGACCCGTTCGAGGCGGCGGGTCACGTCAAACGGGGAGGGGGACTTGACCCCCACGCCCAGGACGGTGTGCGGGAACCGGTGGTAACCCTGCGAGCCGGTCAGCCGGGCCTCGTAAGGGGCCATGAGCCGGCGGAGGCAGGTCGGCGTCATCCGCCAGAAGTCGTCGGGGAAGCCGTGGAGCCGGAAGTTGAGCGGCAGGGTGACGACGAACAGGCCGCCGGGGCGGAGGACCCGAAAGACCTCGTCGAAGGCCCGGCGGACCTCGAAGACGTGCTCGAAGGTCTCGATAGCCAGGACAGTGCCGGCCGAGCCGTCGTCGAGGTCGATGTCGCTGACGTCGGCGATCCGGTCGACGCCCGGCCCGGCGCGGAGGTCGCAGCCGACGAACGTCCGGCCGGGGAAGAAGCCCCGGAGGTCGGCGTAGTCGACCTGATCTCGGGTCTGATAGGCGCCAAACTCGTAGATCGGCCCGGGGCAGTCGAACGACTCGGCCACGATCCGGCAGAAGGCTTTCGTGTTGTCGCGCAAAGTGGGTGCCCCTCCCTGAGCCCCTGCCGCATGGTCGCGGCCGGGGACTTTAGTGCAAACCGCCCGGACGGTCAATCCGGACCCGGCGTCGAGCTTCTCCCGGGAAAATCCCCCGGACTGCCTGTCGTGCCGTCCAGGGCAATCTCGAAGATTTTCTGAGGAAGGATGAAGGCCGGGCCGGCCGGGACGCTTGCGTCCGGGGGCGTGGTTCGCTAACCTTCTCCGAGGATTCAGGTTCACGCCTGGAACGCCCACCGAACGAATCGACACCGAACGCGGGATGCGCCACGCGAGATCGCGGGGCGGTCGCCCTACCGAAGGAACGTGCCCTCGGGATACCCGCCTCGCGTCAGGAGAGAGGAAACGGATGTCTCAACTCACCACCTCGCCGCACCGTTCCGACCGCTCTCAGCTGGAAAAGCTCTGCACCTCGATCCGGGGCAAGCTCCAGTTCATGGACTACCTCGTCCGGGCGGCCGTCGCCGACGTCGACCGGTTCGACGGCGAGGCCGACCCCGGCACGCGGATCTTCCTCCGGCAGTTGATCGAGATGCACTCGTCGAACCTGGCGGTCGAGTGCGAGAACATGCGGCTCATCGGCGAGCTTTGCCACTCCCTCGAAGCGGCGGTCAACGAGGGCCCGTCACGGTTCCAGGCGAATGGAGACGCGGCATGAGTACCATCAATCGAGGCCCGCTCGGCAGCGCCTTCCTCGTCGGCCGGGAGCAGCCCGCGTCCGCCCCCGCCGAGCCGCAGGCCGACACGTCGGCCCCCCCTCGCGCCTCGTTCCTCTCCGGCGAGCTGGTCAAGTCGATCGCCGAGGTCAAGGGTCAGGCCCAGTTCCTGCTCTACCTCGCCGACCAGATCGAGGACTCGTTGCATCAGCTCGTCGACGAGCACGACGACAGCCAGAATGCCTTCCTCTGCCGGGTCCTGAGCATGTACTCGGCCCAGCTCGAGAGCAAGCACCACGGCCTGGGCGACAAGATCGCCGAGACCTGCCAGGAGGTCTACGTCACCGTCCGAGAGTTCGACCTGGCCTGATCGCGAAGCTCGATCCGAAGCCAACAAGACGCCCGCCGGTCCGCCTCAGATGGAGCGGACCGGCGGGCGTCTTCGCTTTGCCATTGCCGAACCGGTCATGGTCGATGGAGAAATGGCCGATGGCCGATCGGGGAATTCCGATTCGTCCATCGACCATCACCCGATTGTCCATGCCGAGAACCACTCACGATCAGGATCGTCGGGGCTTCCGCGGCCCCCGAAAGGCCCGGTCGACGCCCAGCTCGAAGATGATCTGGAGGGCCTTCACCGCCTCGGCGGTGTTGATCTTGGAGTAGCCGGAGCGGCGGTTCTCGAAGATGATCGGGGTCTCGCCGAACTTGCAGCCGACGGACCGGCACCAGTAGAGGATCTCCTCCATGAACGAGTAGCCGCGGGAGCGGACCCGTTCGAGGTCGATCTGGCGAAGCTTGGCGACCCGGTAGCATCGGTACGACCCGCTATTGTCGTGGGTCCGCAGGCCCAGGAACAGACGGGCATACAGGTTGATGCCGGTGCTCATGAACTTCCGCTTGAGGTTGAACTCCCCCTCGACCCCGCCGCCGGGGACGTAGCGGGAGCCGATCATGACGTCGTTCTCGGCCATCCCCGAGAGGATGGCCGGGATGAACCGGGGGGGATGGCTGAAGTCGGCGTCGAGGTTGAGGAAGTAGTCGTAGCCGTTGTCGATGGCGTACTTCATGCCGGTCAGCACGGCGGTCCCCAGCCCCTGCTTGCCGGAGCGGTGGATGACGTGGATGTCGGGCAGGTTGGCCTGGAGTTCGTCGGCGACCGCGCCCGTGCCGTCGGGCGAGTTGTCGTCGATGACCAGGATGGAAGCGTGGGGGGCCTGTTCCCTGATGGCGTGGACGAGCGGGCGGAGGTTCGCCGCCTCGTCGTAGGTGGCCAGGGAGACGAGGAGCCGTGGTGGAGCTTCGACGGGTGCAATCTTTGTTTGAGTTAGCACGGCGGGGGATCCCCGATGACTGCCTGTGGCGAACATCCGTTCTCGCGCAACGGGGTCTGTTTTAATCCATTTCTCCGATTCGCTCAACCGCATCATAGGTCGAAATCCGCGAGGTCGCCGCCGCAATCCGCGCCGTCGGGCCGGAATTCTGGGCCGACCAGGTCAGCGGATCATGTCGAGAGGGCGGCGTTTCGGCGGAGAAAGGCAGGTGTCGCCCCCTGCGTCGGGCCCCTCTCCTCGGGAAAGGGAGGGGCCAGGGAGCACCGGGACGACGTCGGGGCGACACCTGCTCTTTGCGGTCGGCGGCGATCCACGCTCGTCGGGCGGGGGTCGCTCGTCGTCTTGGTTATTCGGGATCGCGGGCGGGCGCCATCCGCGAGAAGAGTTGGCTGAACGGCGCGAACCGCTGTTCGCCCTCCGCCCAGATCGTGGGCCGATCGGCCAGCGGGGACGATCGCTCCTCGTCGGCCTCGACGTCCTCGTCCTCCGGATCTTGAAGAGAATCGGTCGGGACGGCGGCCATCGGGGCCTTGCTGCCCTGATTCTCGGTCCACTCTCGCCAGGCCTGGAGGGCGGCATAGTGGTCCTGCACCGCCTCCTCTCCGGCGGGAGGTGAGCCGGCGGATCCTCCTCGTTTGACGGCGCCCTCAGCGGGGACTGGGGTATCGTCGGGCGACCAGCCCACTTCGATCATGTTCTCTTCGACCCGGATCGGCGGCCGGTCCGGGCCGGTCAGCGGGGTCGGCGGGACGATCAGAGCGGGCTTCGGCTCGGGCTGGGCCCTTTCGATCGAAGCGACGACCCGGCGATCCTGGAGTCGGGCCGGCCTCGACGGGATCGGCCCGGTTGCCGGCGCTAGCCTCCGGAGAATCTTCCGCGGGTTGCCGGCGGTGTCCCGGTGGATGGCCTCGACCAACTCGATGTCCCACTCGCGATCGGGCCGGAGGCGGGCCAGCCACTCTCCGGCCTCGTCGACGTCGATCGGGCCGAGGTGGACCTTCGCGGCCAGGCGGGCCTCGATCGCCGCGAACGGGCGGGTCGTCAGCCTCCGGGCGAGCGAGGTCTGGCCGATGAGGACGATCGCCGAGAACCCGCCGGGCCTGTCGAGTCGGTTGGCCAGGACGCGGACCTCTTCCCAGACTTCCGGGGAGAGGTTGTGAGCCTCCTCGATCGCCAGGACCGCCCGCTCGCCGTCGGCGTGGCGTTCGGCCAGGTAATCGACGAGGTCGACGCGAGAGGCCCCCGGCGCCCCGGGTTCGGTCAGTCCGAGTTCGTGGGCGACCAGCCGGTAGAAGTCGGCCGGCCCGTTGGCGGGGGTCAGGTCGACGCCCAGCCAGCGGCGGCGGTCCGGCGACTCGTCCTCCATCCGCCGGAGGAGCCAGGACTTGCCCACGCCCGCGTCGCCGGTCACGAGGATCGGCCCGGCACCGACTCGTGCCGGGTCGAGGCAGGCGTCCAGGGCCGGCCGGCGGCTCGGCAGGACGAACGCCTCGACCGGGTCGGGCTGGGTGCCTGTGGCGTCCGCCTCCTTGCGGGTCGTCGGTCGATCCATCGATTTCCCTTTCCGGGCCCTTGACGGCCCGGCGATGCCTGGTCGGATGGCGTTGTCGCCCGCCGATCGCCCCCGGCCGATCCTGGCCGGAGGGGATGCGGGACCACCCCAGAGGGACTATCGGAGCGAATCCGCTCCGGCTTGAACCCGGACGTTCGCGATCGTGGATGGGTCGCCCCTGGGTGGGCGGGATTGGCCGTCGCGGCTAGAATATTCCTCTCGACCGGCAGGATCGCGACCGACTTTTCCTCTTTACCTCGGGACGGCCGACGATGGGCGAATGGGCCATCCGCGTGGCGGACCTCCGCAAGCAGTATCCCGGGCGGGACGGCCCGATCGACGCCGTCAACGGGCTCGACCTGGAGGTCCGCGTCGGCGAGTGCTTCGGCCTGCTCGGCCCCAATGGGGCGGGCAAGACGACCACCGTCGAGATCCTCGAAGGGCTGAACAAGCCCACCTCCGGCGACGTCGAGGTCCTCGGCCGTCGCTGGGAGTCGCAGGCGACGGAGATCCGCGAGCGGATCGGCGTGACCCTCCAGGAGACCCGTTTCCCCGAGAAATCGACCCTCCTCGAACTCGTCGGCCTGTTCCGGGGCTTCTATCGGGAGGGCCTGGAGCCAGAGGACGTCCTGGGACGGGTCTCGCTCGACGGGAAGGCGAATTCCTACGTCGAGCAGCTCTCCGGAGGGCAGCAGCAGCGTCTGGCCGTGGCGGTGGCCCTGGTGGGCGACCCGGAATTGCTCTTCCTCGACGAGCCGACGACCGGCCTCGACCCGCAGTCGCGCCGGCAACTCTGGGACGTGATCCTGGACCTCCGGAACCGCGGCCGGACGACCGTGCTGACCACCCACTACATGGACGAGGCCGAGCGGCTCTGCGACCGGGTGGCGATCGTCGACCAGGGGAAGGTGATCGCCCTCGGCTCGCCGGCCGACCTGATCGCCCGGCTGGGCGGCGAGCACGTCGTCGAGTTCGCGGTGGGAGGGGGCGAGCCGCCGCCCGATCCCTCTTGCTTCGCCGAACTCTCGACCGTCCTCGGCACCCGGGCCGAGGGGGACGGCTACGCGCTGACCGTCGGCGCCCCGCACCGGGCCATCCCCGCGTTGCTCGACTACCTGGAGGCGGCCGGCCGTCCCCTCGCCCGGCTGACGACCCGCCAGGTCAGCCTCGAAGACGTCTTCGTCGCCCTCACGGGGCGGCACCTTCGCGAGGAAGAGGCCGACGCTGCCCGGGCGTCGAAGCCGGGGCGGAGACGGAGGAGATAGAGTTTTTCGGATGATTCTCGTAGGGTGGGCACCGCCCACCTTTCCCGGTCGATCCAGGTGGGCGGTGCCCACCCTACGGAAGACCTTACCGGGCGAGCACCGGTCGAACGTCGCGGAGAACTTCGGTCGCATGTCGCACTATCACCCGCTCCTCGGGCTTTATGTGTCCCGACTCCGGGAGTTCTACCGCCAGCCAGCCCGGCTCTTCTGGGTTTACGGGTTCCCGACCGTCCTCGCCCTGGGGCTCGGCCTGGCGTTCCAGAGTCGGGTGCCGGAGAGCGTCCAGGCCGACCTGGTACGGAACGCCGCGTCGGACCCGGTCGAGAAGGTCCTCCGCGACTACGACGCGAAGGCCAGGGCCGGGCGGAAGCAGGGCGTCCAGCTCCGCGTCGTGCCCGAGGACGAGGCCATGAAGCGGCTGAGGACCGGCAAGACGCCGCTGGTCGTCGTGAAGGCCACCTCCGGCGCGATCACCTTCCGTTACGACGCGACCCGGCCCGAGGCGACTTCCGCCCGTGCGGCCATCGACGCGATCCTCCAGCGCGAGGCCGGGCGGGTCGACCCGATCAGGACCGAGGACACCGTCGTCAACGAGCCGGGCTCACGTTACATCGACTTCCTGATCCCCGGCCTGATCGGCCAGAACACGATGGGCGGCGGGCTCTGGGGCGTCGGCTTCTTGCTGGTGAACTTCCGGATCGGCAAGCTGCTCAAGCGGTTCACCGCCACGCCGATGCCCCGCCGGGATTTCCTGCTGGCGATCCTCCTCGCCCGTCTGACGTTCCTGGTCCCCGACGTGGCGGTCCTGCTCTCACTCGGCGTGTTCGTGTTCGGGATGCCGATCCAGGGGAGCCTCTGGCTCGTGGCGTTGGTGGAGGTCGTCGGCGCGCTGGCGTTCGCCGGGATCGGGCTGCTGATCGCCAGCCGGGCCCAGACCACCGAGACCGTCAGCGGGCTGATGAACCTGGTCATGCTGCCGATGTGGATCTTCTCCGGCCTGTTCTTCTCGGCCGAGCGGTTCCCCGAGGCCGCCCAGCCGTTCATCCAGGCCCTGCCGCTGACCCAACTCCTCAACGCCTTGCGGGCGATCATGCTCGAAGGGGCCGGGCCGACCAGCCACGTCGTGCTGGTCGCCCTCGGCGTCCTGTCCGCCTGGGCCGTCGGGACCTTCCTCGTGGCGCTCCGGATCTTCCGCTGGCAGTGACGGGGAGGGGGCCGGGCGGACGAACGTCGGCGCGTGGAGCACCGCCCGGAGGTCGCCGCCGATCCTCGCGACCGGCATCGACGCCAGGGCGGGGACTTCAACCTCTTCGATCACCTGGGTCAGGAACGTCGCCTTGGCCAGGATCTCGACGTCCAGGAACCTCGAAGACGACTGCGTGACGATCTTCTCCAGCGCCGACCGGCGGTGCATCCGGCAGGGCGAGAACACGTCGGCGACCGGCAGGGCGAAGAGGAACCGCCAGGGGAACGTCGAGAGCCACCGGCCGAACGGACCAACCCGGCCCGGCGGCCGGCGGCCGATGACATGGTCGCGGGCGTCGATCGCCTTCAGGAGCGGGTCGAGGTGGGCGGCCTTCCACGGCTCGGTGGCCGTCGTCACCAGGATGATCGGCTGAGAGCCGCCGGCCAGCCCGTCTTCGAGGGCCTTGCCCCAGCCCGACGTGTCGGGCCGGACGACGAAGGCGTCGGCCTTGCGATTTCGGGCCTTGAGCATGTCGAGCAGGCCCTTGCCGATCGACTCCGGCTCCGGCCCGTCCTGAGCCGCCATCACGATCACGAGGACGTCGCCATTCGGGATCGGCTCGCGCAGCGCGGCGGCGTCGAGCGGGTGAATCCAGTCATCGTCCGGCGGCGGGCCTTCGAGGTCGGGGAGGGGCCTCATCTCAGGGCCGCCCGGGGCGAGAGCCACGCGTCGACGGCCGAGCGGAAGGCCGTTTGCAGCTTCCGGGCGACCGGGCCGGGCTGGCCGCCCCCGATGTCCCGGCCGTCGACGTCGACGATCGGCAGGACCTCGATCGTCGTGCCGGAGAGGAACGCCTCGTCGACCCCGAGGAACTCGTCGAGGGTGATCCGCGTCTCGGCGAACGGGATGCCCAGCTCGGCCGCGAGCTTCTCGGTCAGGAAGCGGGTGGTCCCGGGGAGGATGGCCGGGTCGTTGGGCGTCCCTTCGAGCCGGCCGTCGCGGACCCAGAGGACCGAGGAATGCGTCGCCTCGGTGACTTGCCCCTCGGCGTCGACCAGGAGGGCCTCATAGGCCCCGGCCCTGTGGGCCGATTCGAGGGCGATCACGTTGGCCAGGAGGTTCGTCGACTTCACGTCGCACCGCTTCCAGCGGAGGTCGGGCCGGGAGACGACGGCCACGCCCGACTCGCGCTTCCGGGCGGTCTCCGCGTCGTCATAGGCCCGGACGACGATCAGCTCGGTCGGCGGGACGGGGGGCCTGGGGAAGGCGTGGGCCCGGGGGGCGACCCCTCGGGTGATGTGGATGTACGCCGTCCCCTCCTCGATCCCGCTCACCTCGATCGTCCGGCGGACCCGGGCCGTCAGAGTGTCGAGGTCCACCTCGGGGAACTCCATCTCGGCCAGGCTCCGGCGGAGCCTCGCCGAGTGCTCGGGCTCGAGCCAGCAACGGCCCCCGTAGATCCGGTAGACCTCATAGACGGCATCGCCGAAGAGGAACCCACGGTCCCAGATGGGCACCCTGGCTTGTTCCGGTGGCATCAACTCGCCGTCGAGGCAGGCCAGACTTTCCATGATCGTCCCGGTCGAGGATGGGAAGGGGTCGAGGGCCGTCTTGAAGGTATCGACCGGACCGGCCTCGGGCAATCCCTCCCGCCCGGATATCGCCCGCATCCGGCTCCTCAACTGATTCCCGAGCCGTCGGTTACATCCTCGCGGGCCTCGATGGGACGGGGCCGTTCTGGTAGGGTGGCATCGCCCAACCGAGAGGCGCGGGACGGGATGGCCGGAGCAGGATCATGTCGACGACCCTGGGATGGAAAGAGATCGCCGCGAGGCTGGCGTTGACGCTCGTCGCGGGCACGCTGATCGGGATCAATCGGGAGGAGCACGGACGCCCGGCGGGCCTGCGGACGACGCTCCTGGTCTGCCTGGCCGCCTCGATCGCCATGATCCAGGCGAACCTGCTGCTGGCGACCGACGGCAGGCCGGGGACCTCGTTCGTGACGCTCGACCTGATGAGGCTCCCGCTGGGGATCTTGTCCGGGATGGGATTCATCGGCGGCGGCGTGATCTTGAAGAGGGATGACCTGATCCTCGGCGTGACCACGGCGGCGACGCTCTGGTTCGTGACGATCATCGGCCTCTGTTTCGGCGGCGGCCAGCTCCTCCTGGGCTCGGTGGGGCTGGTCGTGGGGCTCGTGGTCCTCCAGGGGATGAGATGGCTGGAGCGAGGCCTTCCCCAGGATCGCCGAGCGACGCTGGCGGCCACCCTCGGGCGCGAGTCGCCGACGGTCGAAGAGGTCTGCGAGAGGCTCCGATCGGCCGGATACCGGATCCTCTCGCTCGGGTTTACCTTCGATCTCGAGGCGGGACGTCGCGAGGTCTCCTGCGAGCTTCTCTGGCGAGAGCGGCCCCTTGCGGCGGGCCATCGGCCGGTCGTCGAGGAGTTGGCGGCCCTGGCCGGCGTCTCTCGCGTGGAGTGGCGCCCGCAGGGAATCCCCAAGGGGTTGCGTTGAGTTGAGCCGATTGCAAAAGGCCGTTCGTCCCGTAAGATCGATCTCTCCGCCAATCGATCCGCCCATGAGGACCGACCGCCGTGCCGACGCTCCACGCCCCGACCCTGCTCGACTTCGCCACCCGCCTCTTCACCGCCGTCGGGGTCCCCGAGGGGGACGCCTCGGTCGTGGCCGGCAACCTCGTCGGTGCCAACCTCCGGGGCCACGACTCGCACGGGGTCCTCCGGATCCCCCAGTACGTCGACTTCCTCCGCAAGGGCGACTACCAGATCGGGGTCGAGCTGGAGGTCGAGAGGGAATCGCCGGGCGTGGTGGTGGTCGACGGCGGTTGGGGCCTCGGCCAGGTCCAGGCCCACCGGCTGCTCGACCTGGTCATCCCCAAGGCCAGGCTCCTCGGCCTGGCGGCGGGCTCGGGCCGGAACTTCGGCCACATCGGCCGGCTGGGCGAGTACGCCGAGCGCGCCGCCGAGGAGGGCCTGATCCTGATCGCCACGGTCAACAACAACGGGGCGGGCCAGCGGGTCGCGCCTCCGGGAGGGATGGAGCCGAGGCTGGGGACCAACCCGCTCTGCATGGCCGTGCCGACCGAGACCAACCCGGTCGTGCTCGACTTCGGCACCAGCGTCGCCGCCGAGGGGAAGGTCCGCGTCCACTACTTCAACGACAAGAAGCCGGTCCCCGAGGGCTGGCTGCTCGACGCCCAGGGACGACCCACGACCGACCCGTCGGTCCTCTACGAGCCGCCGCTCGGCTCGATCCTGCCGATGGGCGGGACGCAGGCTTACAAGGGGTTCGGCCTCGGCCTGGTGCTCGACATGCTCTCCGGCGGGCTCTCCGGCGGCAAGTCGAGCCACCCCAACGCGGCCGGGTCGAAGGGGAACAACGTCGTCTTCATCGCCCTCGACCCCGAGCGGTTCGCCGGGCTGGACGCCCTGGTGGGCGAGTCGAGCGGCCTGGCCCACTTCGTCCGGTCCACCCCCCGGGCCGAGGGGGTCGCCGCGATCCTCCTCCCCGGCGACCCCGAGCGGATGATGCTCGAATATCGGTCGGTGGAGGGCATCCCGCTCGAAGAGGGCCACTGGGCCAGGCTCACCGACCTGGCCGGCACCCTCGGCGTCGACGTGCCCGCGATCCACGCCGCCGAGCCGGCCCGCGACCCCTCGAAGGTCGAGTAGGCGCGAATCGCCAACGGGCGTGGATCGACCGTGGCGGGTCAGGCCCTCGGTTCGGAGGGCTCCGGCGGCGCGTCGGACGGCTCGGGAAGGTCGGCGATGCCCAGGTCCTTGATCCTCCGATAGAGGAGCGGGCGGTTGATCCCGAGGAGCTTCGCGGCCTTCGACTTGTTATGGCCCGCCCTGTCCAGGGCGCGTTCGATGAGCCGCCGCTCGACCGTGGTCAGCATCTCCTTCAGCGGCTCCGCCGCGACGGGGGCCGGCGGAGGGGTGTAAGCCCCGCCGCGATGCCCCCGGATCGCGGCCGGGATGTCCTCGAGCTGGATCTCATCGTCGTCCCCGTGCGCGTGGGCCTCGTCGACGACCCTGGCCAGCTCGCGGAGGTTCGCCGGCCAATCGTAGGAGCGGAGGGCGTCGAGCGCCTCGGGGCCGAAGCCGAGCCTCTGGCGATCGCCCCGGAGGTTCGCCCGCTCCAAGAGGTGCTGGGCGAGCAGGGGCAGCTCGTCGAGCCGATCCCGGAGCGGCCGGAGCCGGAGGACGAGCGTCGTCATCGGGTAATAGAGGTCGGGCCGGAGCCGGTCGGCCTTGAGGGCGGCCTCGGGGTCTCCGGCCGAGGTGGCGATCAGCCGGTCGCGACCGCCGAGGATCGCGGCCAGGCGGGCCTGGAGGTCTCGGGGAAGGTCGAGGATATCGCCGATCAGCAAGGTCGCCCCGTCGGGCGCCAGGGTCTCCCTGGCCGGTGGGCCGTTGGGACCGCCGAACAGCTCGCGTTCGAGGACCTCGGGCGGGAGCGCCTTGCAGTCGTAGGCGTACATCGGCGCCTGGTGTCGCGGGCCTCGCTGGTGGATCGTCCGGGCCACGAGGAGTTTCCCCGTCCCCCGCTCGCCAAGGATGAGGACGGGGACGGCCGTCGAGGCGGCGGCGGCGACCTGGTCGAGGAGCCGCCGATGCTCCGGGCCCTCGCCGATGAGCGAATCGAAGCCGTGCCTCGCATGGAGCCGCTCGCGAAGCTCCATCAGCTCCGACCGGAGCCGCTGGCACTGGGAATCGGGGGCGTGCGGATGGGCGTCGGTCGGCCTGACCAGCCCGAGGATGCCGGCCAGCTTCCCCTCGCCGTCGTGGAACGGCCAGAATTCGACCCTCCGCCAGAGGCGTTCGCCTCCCGCGTTCAGGATCAGGGCGTTCGAGCCGACCGGCTGCCCGGCCAGCGCCTCGCGGGGCGGGCAGAAGCTGCCGGCGAGGCCGGCCAGGTCGCCGGCCCTGGTGGGCCCGTGGGGTTGGCATTCCAGGCCCGCCACCTGCTCGGAGCGATGGCCGGTCAGCTCCTCCCACGCGCGGTTGACGGACACGATCCGGCGTTCGGGGCCTAGCAGGAAGACGGGCTCTCGGGCCTGCTGCACGAGGGCATCCAGCCGGATGCCCGATAAGCGGGAAGGCGGCATGATTGGGGTCGAGTACCTGGAGGCGAGGGCGGCAGCCGGAGGGAGAGTCCGGAGCGCCGCTTCAGGATGTCGTCTCGGCCCCCCGAAGGCAAGTGAAAATTGCCCAAACACCGACTCGGCCCCCGACTCGGCCGACCGGCTACCGGGCAGATCAGGTCTCGGAGGGACTCATTGCACACCTTTTTGATATGATAAGAGGCTGCATGGCCTTTCCGGCAAGCCTCGGACGTTCATTCGTGGCGAAGTGCCGTGACCGGGTCCACTCTCGCCGCGTGCCGGGAGGGATAATAGGCGGCCAGCGTCGTCACCAGGACGGTGAAGGCGAAGACCGTCGCCCCGATCCAGGGCGGGAAGACGAAGATCGAGCCCTTCAGCTCCATCTTGATGTCGCGCATGATCATCGAGCGGACCCAGGTGTCGGCCGGGAAGGAGGCGCAGTAGGCCAGGAGCAACCCGACGGCCGCCCCGACCAGGCCGATCAGGCCGCCCTCGATGATGAAGATGAATTGCAGGTGCCGGTTGTCGGCGCCGACGGCCTTCATGATGCCGATCTCTCGCTGCCGTTCGAGGACGCTCATCAGCATCGTGTTGGCGATCCCCAGGGCCGAGACGAGCAGCGCGACGCCGGCCACGCACGTCATCCCGCCGAAGATGAGGTCGTAGATCAGCCGCTCCCGCTCGATGAACTCGATCGCGGCGCGGGCGTCGAGCCCCAGCCCTTCGACCTGCCTGGCGACGTCCTTGACGTTCAGCTCCTCGTCCACCAGGAGGACGGCCTGATCGATGCCCTGCTCGCGCCGTCCGGGCTCGCGGAAGTAGAGGTCGGCCGCCGTCAGATAGGGCAGGACGACGGAGATGTCCGCCTGCGAGGAACCCCGGTTGCCCTTGAATTCCTCCTCGTTCTTCCGGCGATACACGCCGACGACCGGGAAATCCTCGGAAATGACCCCCGACTCGACGACGGGCCCGGGCCGGATGGCCTTGCGCAGGGCTTCGACCTCTTCTTCGGTGAGGTCGAACCTGTCGAGGGCCGCCGGGAGCTGCGCGGCCACCTGTTCGAGGGCGATGTGTTCTTCGCGATCCCCGCCCGACGCTCGCCGGGAGATCGAGACGCTGAAACCCGGCGAGGACGACCGCCCTTGGAGTTCGAGGCGGAGCGGCCTGCCGATGAGCTGCTGGAGGTCGAAATCGTTCACGATGCCCAGCCGATAGGCGAGCAGCTCGCTCACCAGCACGCCCCGCTCGTCGGGGGCGAGGAAGCCGCGCCCGGCGATGATCCGCTTGAGGAAGGCGTCGTCCTCCGGCGATCCCGAGTCGAGGCTCACCCCCTCGGGGCGGGTCCCGAGCAGGACGAGCCCTCCATCGTGGATGATCGGGATGACCTGCTGGACATGAGGCAAACCGGCCAGCTTCTCCAGTCGCTCCTTCGACAGGTCCAGGCGTGTCCTTTTCGCGTCCTTCGATCGTTCCTGCTCCTCCAGTGCCTTGCGAATCCGCTCGCGGCGCCCGGGCGACATCGTGCCGTCGACGATCACCTCGGAGACGGGCTTTGAGCCGACGACGTCCCACTTCGGGAAGACCGTGACCTTCCGCGAGTAGTCATTCTTGCGAGATTCGCGGTCGATCGTCTCCTGGACCCCCTCCTTGATCGAGAGGCTGGCGGCGAGCACGAAGGCGCCGAAGATGACGCCCAGGGTGGTGAGCATCGTCCGGAGCTTCTGCTGCCCGAGCGAGGCCACGGGCATGACGAGCAAATCGGTCAGTCGCACGGAGTCGATCCCCCGGGGGTCGTCGTGATCCTCAAGAAACGAGCCGTCCGTCCTTGAGCCGGACGACGCGGTCGGTGCAGGTGGCGGCCAGCTCCTCGTCGTGCGTGACCAGGACGAGCGTCGCGTTGTGCCGGCGGACGTGGTCGAGGATCAGCCCCATGACGTCGCGGGCCGTCTGGCTGTCGAGGTTCCCGGTCGGCTCGTCGGCGAGCACGACCTTGGGCCGGTTGACCAGGGCCCTGGCCACGGCCACCCGCTGATTCTCGCCGCCGCTCATCTGGTTCGGCCGATGATTCAGGCGATCCGCCAGGCCGACCGACTCCAGCGCCGCCCGCGCCGACTCCCGACGCTCGCGGGGCGGGCGGCCGGCGAAGACCATCGGCAGTTCGACATTCTCGATCGAAGTCCGCGAGTAGATCAGGTTGAACGACTGGAAGATCATCCCGACCGTCGCCGACCGGAACCGGGCCAGGTCGCGCCGGGAGAGCTGGTCGAGGTCGTGCCCGCCCACGTGGAGGCCGCCCGAGCTGGCATGGTCGAGCCCGCCGAGCAGGTTGAGCAGGGTCGACTTCCCCGAGCCCGACTTTCCCAGGAGCGCGATCCGCTCGCCCGCCTCGATCTCCAACGACACGCCCCGGAGGGCCTCCACCGGGGCCACTTTCGTGCCGTAAGTCTTGATCAGGTCGACCGCCCGGATGGCGACGCACGCTTCGTCGGTCGAAGTTGAGCCGGTCACGATCTCCACCTCCCGCCCGCCGATCTGACAATTGTCAAGCGAGCGATCATACCAGATCGGCCGTGCGAAATCACGTCGAGGACGAATCGATCAGCCCGCCACGGGGGTCCGGATGAACCCGGAGTCGACCGGGGCGTCGTAATCGATGGCGACGAGGCCGGGCGTCTCGACCTGCCGACCTCCCTGGAGCCGGCTATCGAGGAGGGCGTCGAGCATCCCGCCGGTCAACAACGTCCGCTCGACGGGGTCGGGGGGGGCGGCCGGTCCTGAAGGCTTGCCGTTGTCCGGATAGTCGCCGTGCTCGGCGATCAGGAGCACGCCGTTGACGGCGACCTTGCCGGTGCCGAGCATCAGGGCGTCGGCGATGGTCGGGCTGAGCCGGACGTTGTGCCGTCGGGCCTTGTCGAGTCCCAGGTCGTTGGCCGGCGTCTGCTCGATGAAGAGGCTGGCGATCTCGAAATCGGGCCGGTGAAGGCCCTGGTCGTCGTGCAAGTCGAACCCATCCAGGAACCGGCCGACGATGTGGTAGGCGTGTGACAGGTAATGATACGCCGAGCAGATCGCCGCGATCTTCGGCCGTGGCTTCGACGGGTCGAATCCGAACGCGGTCGGCCCAGGCCCGGCGATCGCTCCGGCGGCTCCCAAGAATTCACGCCTCGTCGGTCGGATCATCGTTCGATCTCTCCTCGGGCCTTTCAGAGGGCCAGCAGCGCCGTCGGGCCCTTCCGCTCCTCGACCTGGCCCACGATCGCCCACGCCAGAGCCCCCCTGGCTTGCAAGCCGTTGATGAGCCGCGCGACGTGATCCGGGTGGATCGCGATCAGCAGGCCGCCGGACGTCTGGGCGTCGAAAAGGTACTGGAGGCGGAACGGGTCGACGGCCGGGCCGATCTCCAGCCGGT
>JAJYDH010000652.1 GCA_021777685.1 Planctomycetota bacterium
GCCGGAGCCCTTTGAGGATGGTATCAATCCGGTGATGCATCGGGGTGCCTCCTGGTTGGATGGGGTCGTCAAGCAACACCATCGTGCCAGGAGGCCCTTTTCATCTCAAAGCATTTCTGGCGTTCGATTTATCCTTCGCTTAGTGCCATTCGTGTCAGGAACCGATTCGCGACCGGGAGATCCGCCGCGAACCGGCATCTCTTTCCCGGCCAGATCAATTGCCCTGTCTTTCCGCATCATCGACCCGGTTTCCTCCTCGGAGGGTAGGGCTTGCCCTGCCGTCCCTGTTCCGCCGAGGTCTCGACCCGTCGGATCGGCGGGGCAAGCCCTACCCTACGTTTCTTGCGGGAGCACCGACCGTCTTCTTGTTGAATATTCCTTGAAATTCGTCTACAGTCGTGGAAGTTGGAGTTCGGCCGACGTCCGGGAGGTGGTCCATGATCCGCGTGCTCGGGGGCCCGAAGCGGCTCTGCGACGGCCTGACGCGGCGCGACCTGCTGCGGGTGGGCTCGCTCGGGCTGATGGGCCTGGGATCGGGCACATCGTCGGCATCGGCCGGCGCCTTGACTTCCGGCCTGCCCGGCTTCGGCCGGGCGAAGTCCTGCATCCTCCTCTTCCTGTACGGCTCGCCCAGCCAGCTCGAGACCTTCGACCCCAAGCCCGACGCCCCCTCCGGCATCCGGGGTGAGTTCGGGGTGATCCCCTCCAGCGTGCCCGGCCTGAACGTCTGCGACCGCCTGCCTCTCATGGCCCGGGTCATGGACAAGGTCGCCGTCGTCCGGTCGGTGACGCACGCCTACCCGCTCCACGGGGTCGCCTACGCCCTGACGGGCATCCCGAGGATCACCGGGCCCGAGGAGTTGAACCCGCGCGACCCCGCGCATTATCCGTTCATCGGCTCGGTCGTCGACTACGCCGACCGGCTCGCCCGAGGGCCGGCCGGCGACGTCTCGGGGAACCTGCTCTTGCCCTGGGCCTTCAGCAGCCGGAGGGTCGGCGAGGTCCCCCGGGCCGGCCCCTACGCCGGCTTCCTCGGCGGGGCTTACGACCCGATCGCGACCGAGTTCGTCGGCCGGGGGACGGTCAAGGCCCGCAAGACCCTCCAGCAGTCAACCTGGGAGGAGCCCGAGCCGTACCGGGGGATCACCCCCGAGAGCCGGTTCCGCCTGGGCGAGACGGCCTCCGACGCGATCTCGGTCGACCGGCTCGACCGCCGGAGGTCGCTCCTGGAGCAGCTCGAATCGGCGCATCGGGGGCTCGATGTCGGCGCCTCGGGGATCGACCGGCATCGGTCGATGGCCCACGCCCTGCTGGCCTCGGAGCCGATCCGTCGGGCCTTCGACCTCGACCGCGAGTCGCCAGCGACCCGCGAATCCTACGGGATGACCCTGTTCGGCCAGGCCGCCCTGACGGCTCGCCGGCTGGTCGAGGCCGGGGGCCGGTTCGTGACCGTCTTCTGGGACGAATACGGCCTGGCCGGCTCGGGCTGGGACACCCACTGGGACCACTTCGCCCGGATGAAGGACGAACTCCTGCCGGGCGTGGACCGGACCCTCTCGGGCCTGCTGGTGGACCTCGACGCGCGGGGGCTCCTCGACGAGACGCTGGTCCTCTGCCTGAGCGAGCACGGGCGGACGCCGAAGCTGAGTTTGGCGCAGGGCGGGGGGCGCGACCACTGGTCGCGGTGCTACTCGGCGGTGCTCGCCGGCGGCGGGATCGGCCGGGGCCGGGTCGTCGGCAGGTCCGACAAGATCGCCGGCGACCCCGTCGAGCGGCCCGTCAGCCCCAAGGACCTGCTCGCCACCGCCTATCACCTCCTGGGGATCGACCCCGCCCTGATGCTGGCCGATCGCCTGGGCCGGCCCCTTCCGGCGGCCGGCGGAGGCGTGGTGATCCCCGAACTCCTCGCCTGACCGGCTGGCATTGATCTGTCCCACCTTGACCTCCCGGCGAGGGTCGCACTAGTGTTTAACAACCACACTCCGCTCCCTCGCCCATGAAGCCGATGACCGTAATCATTCGCGCGAAAGCCTCGATGCGCCGCCGGATCATCGCCGGGGCGGTCGCGCTCTGGCCGGCGGCCGAGGCGGCGGCGGCCGACCTCGCCGCGGACGCCCGGGGGTTCCTCTCGGAGCATTGCCTCGCGTGCCACGACGCGGGCGCGAAGAAGGGGGGGCTCGACCTCACCTCGCTCTCCTGGAGGCCGGACGACCCGAAGACGTTCGGGCGGTGGGTCGAGGTCTTCGACAAGGTCGACGGCGAGCAGATGCCGCCCCCCTCCGAGGATCGCCCGGCCCTCGCCGAGCGGTCGACGTTCCTGGGGCCGCTCCGCCAGGCTTTACGAGATGCGAACCTGGCCAGGCAGTCGAGCGAGGGGCGGGTCGTGCTCCGCCGGCTCAACCGGGTCGAGTACGAGAACACCGTTCACGACCTGCTGGCGATCGACATCCCGCTCCAGCCTTACCTCCCCGAGGACGCCTCGTCGCACGGGTTCGACAACGTCTCCGAGGGCCTTCGGCTGTCGATGCTGCACATGGAGCAGTACCTGGAGGCCGCCGACGCCGCGATCTCGGCGGCGCTCGACCTCCGGCGTCGGCCGGAGACGCTCCGCAAGCGGCTCCGCTATCACGACGAGGAGAGCGTCCGGGACGACCTCAAGAAGTCCGGCCGGAAGTCGTTCCTGGTCCTGCCCGAGGCGGTCGTGATCTTCAGCGACAACTCGCCCACCGCCCTCCGCCAGTGGAGCGTGAAGGCCCGGGGCCGGTATCGGATCAGGGTCGCCGCCTCGGCCTATCAGCCGGCCGGTCGCCCCGCCTGGCTGAAGCTCTATGCCACCAACTTCAAGGTCCAGCGCCTCCTCGGCTACTTCGACCTGCCGGTCGACATCCCCCGCGAGGTGGAGGTGGTCGCCGACCTCGAAGAGGGCGAGCTGCTCAACCTCAGCCCCTATGACACGGACTACGACGACAAGGGGCGCGGGATCTACGGGATCGGGAGCGAGACCTACAAGGGCCGGGGCGTGGCCGTGAAGTGGGTCGAGGTCGAGGGGCCGTTGCTCGAAAGCTGGCCGCCGAGCGTCAACCGCCTGTTCGGCGCGATCCAGGTCAGACCGATCGAGAAGCCGAAGGGCGGCGGGAACGACGGGAGGGCGGCGGCCTTCACGGTCGCGCCGGCCGACCCGAGGTCGGCCGCTGAGGCGGTCCTAGAT
>JAJYDH010000653.1 GCA_021777685.1 Planctomycetota bacterium
GGTACGACTCCTCGGGGAGGTAGCCGATCCGCTCGTTCTTGGCGACGTTCGTCGTCGGCTCGTTGAAGATCAGCGCGTCGCCCTCGCTGGGGAAGAGGAGCCCGAGCAGGAGCTTGATCGTCGTCGTCTTGCCCGACCCGTTGGGCCCGAGCAGCCCGAAGATCTCCCCCTTGTGGACCTGGAGGTCCAGGGCCTTGAGCGCCTGGACCTTGGGACGCCCCCAGAAGTCGCGGTAGACCTTGGAAAGGTTCCGTGTCTCGATAATGACGTCGCGGCTCATCACGAGGTGCCTTTGATGACGGAGGAAGAAAGTCGGCGCGAGGAATTTCCGACTTCGAGGATGGCGAACGAGGCCCGAACGCGGACAATCGGAGCTGGTCGGGAAGTCGGCGGCGACCTCGGATCAGAATAAGGATCGATGAATCCGGCCGAGGAGGCGACATCCCCCGAGAGCGAGCAGCCACCGGCGATGCTACGTCCGCCGACCGCGATTGGTTCGAAAAAAATCCGCCGGCGGTCGAAAGCTCGGCGTCACTGCCGGAGCCCTCGACCGCCCGACGTGCCCCATCCTATAATCTGGTTGTGAAACTTGGCAAGCAAGGAGGGCCGGTTTCCCCGCTCAAGGGCGCAGGCCGGTCGTGCCCGGGTTCACCGGCGGGGCCTCGACCCGTCCGCTGAACCTCGGCGCCGTGACCCTCGGCGTCTCGTTGAGCGTCTCATTATAAGGATGGACCGCCTCCATCGCCGAGGCCGTCGGCGGGCCGCTCATCGGGTGCGGCCCGCCGCAGCCGGCGAAGGGCAGGAACCGTTGCCCGCGCGAGACGTACGGGTTGTAATAATTCGGCAGGAACATCTGCGTCGGTGGGACGGCCATGTACCGGGGAAAGTAATAATCGGGGGTCCGGTCGGCGGTCAGGGGAAGGTTCACCCCTCGCTCGACCCAGCCATAGCCGTCCGGATTGCCGTTCCGGTACCCGACGCCGTAGCCGGGCTGGGGGGGCAGGACGAGGTGATTGGGTTCGCGATTGAAGAAGATGCCGCCGGTCGAACTCATCGCGATCAGGATCGTCACCGAACCGACCATGGAGACCATAACCCTCTCCTCCGTGCCCGAATGCCTTCCGCCCGGCCCACAACGCTCCAATCTAGCCGCGCGACGGGCCGCATGCCCGGCAAATGGCCGCCGATTCCCTTCCGAGGTTCCGGTTAACCGGGTAACATCCATTGAGCGGTCGCGCCGAAGCGACCGGACGCCGGCCGCTCGACGCGCGGGAACTCCATGATCGTCCTGATCGACAATTACGACTCCTTCACCTACAACCTGGTCCAGCGCCTGGGCGAGATCGACCCCGGCCTCGACGTCCTGGTCGTCCGCAACGACGAGGTCGACCTGGACGCGATCGAGGCGAGGAACCCCACCCACCTGATCGTCTCGCCCGGCCCCTGCACCCCCCGCGAGGCCGGCAGCTCGAACGCCGCGATCGAGCGATTCGCCCCGAAGATCCCGGTCCTGGGCGTCTGCCTGGGCCACCAGTGCATCGGCCACACCTTCGGGGCCGAGGTCGTCCGCGCCGACCGGATCATGCACGGCAAGACGTCGATGATCCACCACGACGGCGAAGGGCTCTACAAAGGGCTCTCCAACCCCTTCGAGGCGACCCGCTATCACAGCCTGGTCATCAGGCCCGGCACCCTGCCCGACTCGCTCAAGGTCGTCGCATGGACCGACCAGGACGAGATCATGGGCGTCCGGCACGTCTCCTACCCCCTCGAAGGCGTCCAGTACCACCCCGAGAGCTTCCTGACCGTCGAGGGGATCAAGCTCCTCCGGAACTTCGTCGGGCGCTGAGACCTTCGCCAATGCTGACCGTCGACCGGGCGATCGAGACCATCCTGAGCAGGGTCGACTCGCTGCCCGCCCGCCCGACGCCCCTGCTCGACGCCCTCGGCCTGGTCCTGGCCGAGGATATCGCCGCCGACATCGACATGCCCCCCTTCGACAAGGCGCTCATGGACGGCTACGCCGTCCGGTCGGCCGACCTCTCCGGACCGGGCGAGCACCGACTCCACGTCGTCGAGGAGATCACCGCCGGCCGGATGCCGACACGGCCACTGGGCGAAGGCGAGGCCGCCCGGATCATGACGGGCGCCCCCATGCCCCCCGGCGCCGATGCCGTGGTCATGGTCGAACGGACCCGTTCGGAAGGGTCGGAAGCCATCCTCGGAGGGCCGGTCCCGCCGGGGCAGAATCGCCTGATCCGGGGCCGGGAGATGGAGGCCGGCGAGGTCCTGCTCCGGCGAGGCGTCCGGATCGACGCGGCGAAGCTCGGCCTGATCGCCTCCGCCGGCCGGTCGGTCGTCGCGGCCATCCCGAGCCCGACCATCACCGTCGTCCCGACCGGCGACGAACTCGTCCCGGCCTCCCATCGGCCCGGGGCCGGCCAGATCCGCAACACGAACGGGGTGATGCTCGCCGGGCTCGCCCGGTCGTGCGGCTTCCGGAATGTCTGGGAAAGCCCCGTCGCACCGGACGACCCGGCGAAGCTCCGGATGGCCCTGGCCGGCGAACTCTGGATGAAGGAAGACCGGCACCGGCCCGCCGAGTCGGCCGCCGGCCTGATCGACGCGCTGATCGTCAGCGGCGGGGTCTCGGCCGGCACGAAAGACCTGGTCCCGGCCACGCTGGTCGACCTCGGCGTCGAGCCCGTCTTCCACAAGGTCAATGTCAAGCCCGGCAAGCCGCTCTGGTTCGGGGTCGGCCCCCGACGAGGCCACAAGCCGGGCATCCTGGTCTTCGGCCTGCCGGGCAACCCGGCCAGCGGGATGGTCGGGTTCCTCCTGTTCGTCAGGCCCGCCCTCGAAGCCCTGGCCGGCCTCGATCCCAGACAAACCCAATTGGCTTCGTTTCCCCTCAGAGTCCCGTTCGAGCACCGGGGCGACCGGCCGACCTACCGCCCCGCCCGGCTCGTCGACGGCTCCGTCTTGCCGCTCGACTGGGCCGGCTCGGCCGACCTCCGGACCGTCGCCCTCGCCGACGGCTTCGCGGCCTTCCCGGCGGGGGATCGGGCGTATCGGACGGGCGAGGAGATCCCATTCCTCCCTTCGAGATGAGGCGAGGGGGGATTTTCGCCCCGAAATCCGCCGATCTTGCGAGAAAGGCGGATAAATTCCGTCATCGCTCGCGGAATATCAATACCGGGAGCTT
>JAJYDH010000093.1 GCA_021777685.1 Planctomycetota bacterium
CACTTCGGCCGGTGGCCGTGGCCGACGTGCCGGGCCTCGGCCCGGATGGTCTCCAGGGCCTTGACGTGGCCGTGCTCGCCGACGAACCGGCGGGTGTGGATCGAGTACTCGCGGACGCCCCCCTCCTCGTGCGCGGCGCTGCTCCGGAGGACGTTCGCCCACTGGGGCCAGGGGTTCTCGGGGTGCCGGTCCTCGGGCGGCTGGGGGTGGATCTGGAACTGATAGACGCTCTTCGCGCCCTGGCGGTGGACCGTCCCCAGGCAGTCGGCGCCGGTGTCGCCGCCGCCGATGATGATGACGTGCTTGTCCTTGGCGCTGATGAAGTGATCGTCGGGGATGTGGTCGCCGGCCACCCGCTTGTTCTGGGGTGTGAGGTAGTCCATCGCGTAGTGGATGCCCCGGAGGTCACGCCCGGGGATGTCCAGGTCGCGCGGGTGGGTCGCCCCGGCGCAGAGGCAGATGGCGTCGAACTCGGCCATGAGGTGATGGGCGGTGATGTCGACCCCGACGTTGACGCCGGCCTTGAAGACGACGCCCTCGGCCTCCATCTGGGCGAGCCGGCGGTCGACGTGGTGCTTCTCCATCTTGAAGTCGGGGATGCCGTAGCGGAGCAGGCCGCCGATCCGGTCGTCGCGCTCGAAGACGACGACGTCGTGGCCGGCGCGGGCGAGCTGCTGGGCGACGGCCAGGCCGGCGGGGCCGGAGCCGACCACCGCGACCTTCTTGCCGGTCTTGACCTTCGGCGGCTGGGGGCTGATCCAGCCCTCCTCCCAGGCCCGGTCGACGATGCTCTCCTCGATCTGCTTGATCGCGACCGGGGAGTCGATCAGGCCGAGCACGCAGGCCGACTCGCACGGGGCCGGGCAGAGGATGCCGGTGAACTCGGGGAAGTTGTTGGTCGCGTGCAGCCGCTCGATGGCCGACTTCCACTGGTCGCGGTAGACCAGGTCGGCCCAGTCGGGGATGAGGTTCCCGAGCGGGCAGCCCTGGTGGCAGAACGGGACGCCGCAGTCCATGCAGCGGGCGCCCTGGTCGCGGACCTTGACGACCGGCAAGGGGTTGTAGACCGCGCGGAAGTCGTGGACGCGCTCGGACACCGGTCGATACGGATGCGTCTCCCGGGGTGTCTCCAGGAATCCCGTCGGCTTACCCACCGCTCACCTCCAGTTGCCGCTTCGCTTCTGTTTCCCGGGCCGCCGCCCGCTGCTGGTCGAGGACCCTGCGATAGTCGACCGGCATCACCTTGACGAACTTCGTGACCGCCCAGTCCCAATCTCCGAGCAACCGGGCGGCGACGGTGCTCTTGGTGTAGCCGGCGTGCTGGATCAGCAGGTCGCGGACCTGCTCGACGTCCTCGGGCTCTTCGAGCTTCTCCAGGGCGACCATCTCCAGGTTGCACCGGGCGGGGAACTCGCCGGCCTCGTCGAAGACGTAGGCGGCGCCCCCGCTCATCCCGGCGGCGAAGTTCCGGCCGGTCGGGCCGATCACCACGGCGACGCCGCCGGTCATGTACTCGCAGCCGTGGTCGCCGACCCCCTCGACGACGGCCATCGCGCCGCTGTTCCGGACGCAGAACCGCTCGCCGGCCAGGCCGCGGAAGAAGGCCCGGCCGGAGGTCGCCCCGTAGAGGGCGACGTTGCCGATCACGACGTTCTCCTCGGCCACGAAGGTCGCCTCCCTGGGCGGGAAGACGATGATCTTGCCGCCGGAGAGCCCCTTGCCGACGTAGTCGTTGGCGTCCCCCTCCAGGGTGAGCGTCATCCCCTTCGGCACGAAGGCCCCGAAGCTCTGGCCGGCCGATCCGGCGAACTTCAGCCGGATCGTGTCGTCGGGCAGGCCGGCGGCGCCGTACTTCCGGGTCAGCTCGCTGCCGAGGATCGTGCCGACGGTCCGGTTGACGTTGCGGATCGGCTTCTCGATGACGACCGGCTCGCCCCGCTCCAGGGCGGGCGCCGCGAGCGGGAGCAGCTCCTGGTCGAGCGCCTTGTCGAGGCCGTGGTCCTGCTCGATCGTCTTGCGGACGGACGAGCCGGCGGGCGTCTCGGGCTTGTAGAAGATCTTGCTGAAGTCGAGCCCTCGGGCCTTGTAGTGGCCGATGGCCCGCTTGGTGTCGAGCAGGTCGCTCCGGCCGATCATCTCGTCGAGGTTGCGGAAGCCCAGCCTGGCCATCAGCTCGCGGACCTCCTCGGCGACGAACCGGAAGTAGTTGACGACGTGCTCGGCCCGGCCGGTGAACTTCTCGCGGAGCCTGGGGTTCTGGGTGGCGATCCCGACCGGGCAGGTGTCGAGGTGGCAGACCCGCATCATGATGCAGCCCATCACGACCAGCGGCGCCGTGGCGAAGCCGTACTCCTCGGCCCCCAGCAGGGCGGCGATCACGACGTCGCGGCCGGTCTTCATCTGGCCGTCGGCCTGGACGATCACGCGGTCGCGGAGCCGGTTGAGCACGAGGGTCTGCTGGGTCTCGGCCAGGCCCAGCTCCCAGGGGATGCCGGCGTGCTTGAGCGAGGTCAGCGGGCTGGCGCCGGTCCCGCCGTCGTGGCCTGAGATCATGATGACGTCGCTGTGCGCCTTGGCGACGCCCGCGGCGACCGTGCCGACGCCGACCTCGGCCACCAGCTTGACGCTGATCCGGGCCCGGGGGTTGGCGTTCTTCAGGTCGTGGATGAGCTGGGCCAGGTCCTCGATCGAGTAGATGTCGTGGTGCGGCGGCGGGCTGATCAGGGAGACGCCGGGGGTGGAGAATCGGACCTTGGCGATCCAGGGCCAGACCTTCTTGCCGGGGAGCTGGCCCCCCTCGCCGGGCTTGGCCCCCTGGGCCACCTTGATCTGGATCTCGTCGGCGCTGACGAGGTACTCGCTGGTCACGCCGAACCGGCCCGAGGCCACCTGCTTGACCTTGCTCCGCCGGCTGTCGCCGTTGGGCTCGGGGATGTTCCGCGCCGGGTCCTCCCCCCCTTCGCCGGTGTTGCTCCGGCCGCCGATCCGGTTCATGGCGATGGCCAGGGTCTCGTGGGCCTCGCCGCTGATCGACCCGTAGGACATGGCGCCGGTGGCGAACCGGGTGAGGATCGACTCGACCGGCTCGACCTGATCGATCGGGACGGGCGTCCGGCCGTCGAGCTTGAAGTCGAACAGCCCTCGGAGGGTGCAGAGCCGCTCGTTCTGGTCGTCGACCATCTTCGCGTACTGCTTGAAGATCTCGAACCGGCCGGTGCTGGTGGCGTGCTGGAGCCGGAAGACGGTCTCGGGGTTGAAGAGGTGGAATTCCCCCTCGCGGCGCCACTGGTACTGGCCCCCCCAGTCGAGCAGCGCCGGCCCGGCCTCGCGCTCGGCGTAGGCCCGCCGGTGGTGGTGCAGGGTCTCGCGGGCGACCTCCTGGAGGCCGATCCCGCCGATCCTGGAGGCGGTCTTGTCGAAGTAGCGGTCGATGAAGTCCTTGTTCAGCCCGATCGCCTCGAAGATCTGGGCCCCCCGGTAGCTCTGGATGGTGCTGATGCCCATCTTGGACATGATCTTGACCACGCCCTTCTTGATCGCCTTCCGATAGAGCGTGACGGCCCGCGCGTGGTCGATCTCCGGGCCGATCATCTTCTGCGAGATCATGTCGTCGAGCGTCTCGAAGGCGAGGTAGGGGTTGATCGACCCCGCCCCGTAGCCGAGCAAGAGCGCGAAGTGGTGGACCTCCCGCGCGTCGCCGCACTCGACGATCAGGCCGGCCTGGGACCGCATGCCCACCCGGACCAGGTGGTGGTGGAGCCCGGCGCAGGCCAAAAGCGAGGGGATCGGCGCGTTCCGGGGGCCGACGCCCCGGTCGGACAGGATCAGGAGGTTGGCGCCGTCCTTGATCGCGGCGACGGCCTTCTCGAACATCGAGTCGAGCGCCCGGGCCATCCCGTCCGAGCCGTCGGCGGCGGGGAAGGTCATCGACAGCGTGGCCGACTTGAACCCCCTCCAGCCGTCGAGCTCCTTCAGCCGGGCCATCTCGTCGTTGTCGAGGACCGGGATGTCCAGCGCGATCTGGCGGCAGCTCTCCGGCCTCGGGTCGAGCAGGTTCCCCTCGCCGCCGGCCCCGGTGAGGACCGAGGTGACGAGCTCCTCGCGGATCGCGTCGAGCGGCGGGTTGGTGACCTGGGCGAAGAGCTGCTGGAAGTAGTTGAACAGCGGCTGGGCCTGGTCGGAGAGGACGGCCAGCGGGGTGTCGGTCCCCATCGAGCCGATGGCCTCCTCGCCGGCGTTGCCCATCGGCATGAGGATGTACTTGAGGTCTTCCAGCGTGTAGCCGAAGGCCTGCTGGCGGCGGAGGAGGGTCTCGTGGTCGGGGCCCGGCACGATGGGCACGGCGGGCACCTCGGCCAGCGGGGCCATGTGCTCGCGGAGGTACTTGCCGTAGGGCCTGGCCGAGGCGATCGCGTGCTTCAGCTCCTCGTCGTCGACGATCCGCCCCTGTTCCAGGTCGACCAGGAACATCTTGCCGGGTTCGAGCCGCCCCTTGCGGACGACGTCCCCGGGCGGGATCGGCAGGACGCCGGCCTCCGAGCCCATGATGACCAGGTCGTCCTTCGTGACCCAGAACCGGCTGGGCCGCAGGCCGTTGCGGTCGAGCAGGGCGCCGATGGCCTTGCCGTCGGTGAAGCCGATCGACGCCGGGCCGTCCCACGCCTCCATGAGGCAGGTGTGGTAGCGGTAGAAGTCCCGCTTGACCTGCGACATCGTCTCGTGGTTCTCCCAGGCCTCGGGCACGAGCATCATCATGGCGTGGGCCAGCGGGTAGCCCGACTGGACCAGGAGCTCGACCGCGTTGTCCAGGCACGCGGTGTCGCTCAGCCCCTCGCGGATGACGGGCACGATCTTGGCGATGTCGCCGGGCTCGTACAGCTCGGAGGAGAAGAGCGACTGCCGGGCCTTCATCCAGTTGATGTTGCCCCGGAGGGTGTTGATCTCGCCGTTGTGCGAGATCATCCGGTGGGGGTGGGCCAGCTCCCAGCTCGGGAAGGTGTTGGTGCTGAACCGCGAGTGGAACAGGGCGAGGGCGCTGACCAGCCGCTCGTCGCCGAGGTCGGCGGCGAAGTAGGTGCCGAGCTGCTCGGGGGTGAGCATCCCCTTGTAGACCAGGGTCCGGCTCGACAGGCTGCAGAAGTAGAAGAACTTGTGGTCGTCGAGGCCGGAGTCCTCGATGTCGCGTTCGAACCGCTTGCGGATGACGTAGAGCTTGCGCTCGAAGGCATCCTCATCCTTGACCGTCGGCCCCCTGCCGACGAAGGCGTGGTAGATCGCCGGCTCGACCGACCGGGCCCCCTGGCCGAGCGGCGAGTTGTCGGTGACGAGCCGCCGCCAGCCGAGGAAGACCTGGCCCTCCTGGGCGACGATCTTCTCGAAGAGCGCCCGGCCGAACGCCTGCTGCTCGGGGTCGGAGGAGGTGAAGAAGGCGCCGACGCCGTACTCGCCCGGGGCGGGCTCGGCGACGCCCAGGATGCGGCACTGCTCGGCCAGGAAGGTCTCGCGGAGGAAGCGGTCGGGGACCTGGATCAGCAGCCCGGCGCCGTCGCCCGTGTTGTCCTCCCAGCCGCAGGCCCCCCGATGGTTCAGGTTCTCCAGGGCCCGGAGCCCGTCGCGGACCAGCTTGTGCGACCTCCGGCCCTTCAGGTCGACGACGAAGCCGAGGCCGCAGGCGTCGTGCTCATTCTGGGGGTCGTAGAGGCCCCGGGGCGACGGCGATCCCGATCCTGAACTCATGGTAGCTCACCCTTCCACGGCGCCCGCCGTGGGCTTCGATCCGGCAGAACCCCCCGGGACGTCCGGGGGAGAGGGTGGGTCGCCCTGAAAGCGACCCGGGGTGGTTTCAGAGGCCCTCGCCGACGCCCCGCTTCGGGGCGTCCGAGGCCAGGGCCCGGCCGTCGGCCGGCATCGCCGCCGGCTCGTCCTCGGCCATCGTCAGCAGCTCCAGGAACCGCGAGGCCGCCAGGCCGAGCTGCTCCGAGCGGCGGTGGATGATGGCCAGCGGCCGGACCGGCCGGCGGTCGCGGAACCGGACGCAGCGCAGCGTCCCCGCCTTGACCTCGCCCACCAGCGTGGGCGCGGGCAGGATCGCCACGCCGGAGGGGACCTCGACGGCCCGCTTGATCGTCTCGATGTTGTCGAACTCCAGCGCCACGCGGACGTGGACGCCGTGCTTGCGGAGGAACCGGTCGACCGCCCGGCGGATCGGCAGCTCGGTCTCGAAACCCACGAACGTCTCGCCGTCGAGTTGCTCGGCCGCGATCTCCTCCAGCTTCGCGAACCGGTGCGAGGGGTGGACGGCCAGGACCATCTCCTCCTCTCGCCAGGGGATCGCCGTCAGCTCGGGCCACTTCCTCGGGAACGACACCAGGCCCAGCTCGGCGTCGCCGCCGATCACGCCCTCGATCACCCGCGTCGGGTGGAGATATTCCAGCCGGACGTCCACCTCGGGATACATCTCCCGGAACCGTCCGACATACCGGCTCATGTGGTGCAGCCCGACCGAGTAGATCGAGGCCACGCGGACCGTCCCCGCCAGGTTCCGGTCGTCCTCCAGCGCCTTGACCCGGTTCTCGACCTCCAGATAGCGGCCGACCAGGTCCTTGCAGCCGTCGTAGAACACCTTCCCGTGCGTCGTGGGCACCAGGGGCCGCTTGGAACGGTCGATCAGCTTCACGCCCAGGCGGACCTCGAGCTGGTGGACCACCTGGCTCGCCGACGATTGCGAGATCCCGTTCTCCTGCGCCCCGCGCGAGAAGCTGGCCCAGCGCACCACGTCGCAGAAGATCTTGAGCGATTCGAGCTGCATGGTCTACCGCCGTCAGCCGGCAAGTCCTCGATACTGCACAGGGGGTTTATCGGGATTCGTAATAGTAATCCCAAGCCGGATCGGAATGTCAAGTGCAAATCGCCGGCGATGGCCCGACCGAGGCCCGGTCGGGGGGCGAATTTAGGGAAATCGCACGCGGCCGGCCCGCGATCGGGCTCGGGGCCCGGCCCGGGTCCCCCTTTCGTCGCCCCGGCCCGGGGGCTTAGAATCGGGAGCGGGTCGGGGCGGGTGTCGATCGCCCGCCCTTCCGATTCGCGGGCCCGGCGGGACGGGGCCCGGACAAGTCCGTCGGGGTGGTCTGATGATCTGTGCGATACTCGGGCGCGGCCGGCACGCCGCGCTCGCCGAGGAATGGAAGGCCGCCGTCGAGGCCGGGGTCGAGCTGGTCGAGCTCCGGCTCGACTGCCTCCGCCGGGAGCCCGACCTCAAGCGCGTCCTCAAGGAGCGGCCGTCGGCGATGGTGCTCACCATCCGCCGGGGGGCCGACGGCGGCCTCTGGCGAGGACCCGAGGAGAAGCGGCAGCGGCTGATCCGCGAGGCGATCGTCGCCGGGGTCGACTTCGTCGACGTCGAGATGGACGTCGCCCGCGAGATCCGCCGGTTCGGCAAGACCCGCCGGATCGTCAGCTACCACAACCTCAAGCAGACCCCGCCCGACCTGCTGGAGATCGCCCAGCAGTGCGAGGAGATGGACGCCGACGTCGTCAAGATCGCCACCCGGGCCAACTCGCTGGCCGACGCGATGCGGGTCCTCCAGGTCGCCTCCAAGATGGAGACGCCTACCATCGCCATCGCGATGGGCGAGATCGGCACCTTCAGCCGGGTCCTCGGGGCCAAGTACGGCGCCCCCTTCACCTACGCGAACTTCAACGCCGACCGGAGCTTCGCCGCCGGGATGCTCCGGTTCGACGAGCTGAAGCGGGACTACGCCTACGACCAGATCGACGCCCAGACCGAGGTCTACGCCGTCATCGGCGACCCGATCGGCCACAGCCTCAGCCCCCCGGTCCACAACGCGGCCTTCCGGGCGATGGGCCTGAACAAGGTCATGGTGCCGATCCTGATGCCCGCCGAGCGGCTCAAGGAGTCGCTCGACCAGGCGGCCTGGCTGGGGATCAAGGGGTACAGCATCACCATCCCCCACAAGCAGGCCGTCCTGCCGCTGCTGAACCTGGCCGACGGCGCCGTGGATCGGACCGGCGCCTGCAACACGATGGTCCTCAAGGAGGACGGCACCCGGGTCGGCTACAACACGGATTACCGGGCGGCGATGGATTCGCTGGAGGCGGCCTACGGCGGCCCGGGGCCCGAAGGGGGCCTCGGCCCGCTGGCGAACAAGAACGTCCTGATCCTCGGCGCCGGCGGCGTGGCCCGGCCGATCGGCTTCGGCCTGATCCGCCGGGGGGCGGTCGTCACCCTCTGCAACCGGACCGAGGAGCGGGCGACCAAGCTCGCCGAGGAGCTGGGCTGCCGGACCACGAGCTGGGCGATGCGGGCCGGCCTGATCCCCGACATCATCATCAACTGCACGCCGGTCGGGATGCACCCGGACGTCGACGACACGCCGATGCCCCCGGCCGGGTTCCGGCCCGGGATGGTCGTGATGGACACCGTCTATCACCCCGAGAACACGATGTTCCTGAAGCTCGCCCGCGAGCGCGAATGCCGGACGGTCAGCGGCGTCGACATGTTCATCCGCCAGGCGGCCATCCAGTCGCAGCTCTACACGGGCATGGAGCCCCCCGTCGAGCTGATGAAGGAGGTGGTCCGCCGCAAGCTCGGGCCGCTCCGCTCATGACCGCCGGGCCGCGAGGGAGTTCGGGGATCGCCCTGGTCGGCTACCGGGGGACGGGCAAGTCGACCGTCGGCCGGATTCTCGCCGAGAGGCTGGGCCGGCCGTTCGCCGACGCCGACGTCGAGGTCGAGGCCCTCGCCGGCCGGCCGATCCGCTCGATCTTCGCCGAGGAGGGGGAGCCCGCCTTCCGGGAGCTCGAGGCGCGGGTGCTCGCCGACCTCGCGGCCCGGCCGGGCGGCGGGGTCGTCGCCACCGGCGGCGGCGCGGTCCTGCTCGACGCCAACCGCAAGGCCCTCCGCGACTTCGGCCTCGTGATCTGGCTCTCGGCCGACCCCGACACCCTGGCCCAGCGGCTCCAGGCGTCCCGCCGGGGGGTCGAGGACCGGCCGAGCCTCACCGCCGCCGGCACCCTGGCCGAGATCGCCGACGTCCTCGAAGCCCGGACCCCGCTCTACCGCGAGGTCGCCCACGCCGTCATCGAGACGGCCGGCCGGGACGTCGACCAGGTGGTCGACGAGGCCCTCGAAGCCTGGAACCGCCACCTCGACGGGTCGGCCCCGGAGGCGGGCCGATGAATTACCTCTGGCAGATCCACCTGATCTACGGCGTGGGGCTGTTCGTGGTCGGAACGGTCGTCGGCAGCTTCCTGAACGTCTGCATCTACCGGATTCCCTGGGAGAAGAGCGTCATCTGGCCGGGCTCGCACTGCTTCCGCTGCCTCCACGCGATCGAGTCCCGCGACAACGTGCCGATCTTCGGCTGGCTGTTCCTCCGCGGGGCCTGCCGGAACTGCCGCGCGCCGATCTCGATCCGCTATCCCGCGATCGAGCTGCTGGTCGGCCTGCTCTTCCTGGGGGTCTACCTGGTCGACGGCGTCCTGCCCAGGGAGTACGTCCGCGACGACCTGACGCTGATGATGAAGGTGCTCTACCACGTCATCCTGGTCGCCCTGCTGGTCGCGGTGACGTTCATCGACGCCGACCTGACGATCGTGCCGGCCTCGATCACGAACCTGGGGATCGTCCTCGGCCTGGCGATCGGCGCGGCGTTCCCGGAGATCCGGCCCGAGCCCTCGCACGCCTCGACGCACCTGGGCGGCCTCTGGGTCGGCCTGAAGGGGCTATTCGTCGGGGCCGCGCTGATCGGGACGATCCGGACCCTGGGCACGATCGCCTTCCGTCGCGAGGCGATGGGCATCGGCGACATCCACATCCTGGCGATGATCGGCGCCTTCCTGGGCTGGCAGGTCGCGGCGGTCACGCCGTTCCTGGCGGCGTGCGTCGGGCTCGTCCCGGCCCTCTGGAAGCTGACGATCTTCCTGGCCAAATGGATCTCGGGCCGGAAATACAACAGCTCGGATCGCGAAATCCCCTTCGGGCCCTATCTCAGCGTCGCGGCCCTGATCCTGATGATGGCCTGGCCCTGGGCCTGGCCGGGCGCCCTGAAATTCTACTTCGACACCTTTTCCATGCTATTCTGGTTCGTGTTGGGCCAGGACGGATGACGATAAAGGATGAAGTCGGGGTGGATGTCGGACCCGGGTCTTATCGTGCGATGCTGTCGGTGTCCGCTCGAATCTTCAGGATCTGAGATTTGGAATTTCAGATTTCCGATCCGAAGAGAGCATGCATCGACTAGTATCCGTACCAGGAGACATCCGATGGCATCCCCCTACAAGCGTCGCAAGCGGTCGCTGGTCCGGAACCTCTGGGTCTATCGCCGGATCGTGGCCCTGGCCGTCGTCCTGGGGCTGATGCTCTGGTTCGTCCTGGAGAATAACGAGCGGGTGACGATCGCGTTCCCGTTCGGCCTGGGCGACTTCCAGAGCACGACCGGCCTGGTGATCCTCCTCAGCTCGATGGTCGGCTCGCTGGCGACGGCGCTGTCCCTGACCCTGATCTGGGCCATCCGACGAGCCCGGCTCGACCGCGACGACGAGCCCGACCGGCCCTCGAAGTCCCCGATCGACGACGACCTGCCGCCCCCCGACTACGCGGCGAAGACCGGCGACGGCCTGAGCCGAGAAGGCCCCTGGTCTTGACTCTCCGGACTCGACTCTGAGGGTGGACCGTCATGGCGACCGGCCGATCCCGAATCCTCCTGAGCTGGCTCGCCCTGGCCGCCCTGGCGCCGGCGGGCTGCTCGCAGCCCGGCCCGTTCGCGTCGAGGCAGACGATGGTCGGCAGCCTCAAGGCCAGCGTCAGCCAGCTCGAATTCGAGAACGAGAAGCTCCGCAAGGAGGTGGGCGAGATGAAGGCCGACAACTCGCGGCTCGACAACCAGCTCGTCCAGGAGCGCGAGGCCAACGGCGAGATCACCGCCCGGCTCGACGACGCCAAGGATCTCCTCCGCCGCCAGGGCGGGACCTCCCAGGCGATGGGAAGCTCGTCGAGGAACTTCGAGGACGACGACATCCCCCCGCCCGCGACGACCTCGCCGGTCCGCCGGTCCAAGAGCAGTCGGAAGCCCCCCGCCGCCCAGATCCCCCGGATCGAGTCGACCGCCCCGTTCGGCTCCTCGTCCGACGCCGTCCGGTCCAACCCCCCCGGCCGGACCCCCCGAGACGTCGGCCCGGCCGACCGCGACGACGAGGACCGCTGGCTCCCCGTCGCCCGAGGGCTCGCCTCCCCCGTCGTCCGCCAGTGAGCGTCCATTCCCGATCGTGTCCCGCTCAATATGGGCGGGCCACCGGTCGACGATTTCCCCGCGAAATCGCGGAAGTCGCCGCGACGCAATGGCTTTGTCTGTCGCCGATTGCGTCGGGGAATTCCCTCGGGAAATCGCCGATGGCCCCGGCCTCGCTCGCCCGACGACCCTCGGCACGGATGGGGGACGGGATGATGCGAGACGAACCCAATGAATGCTCGGCTCCCGGCGAAAAACTCGAAGCCAACGACCCAGGACCGCCAACCGGGAAGAATTCAAACCCAATCTGAGCGGGTCGCCCCACCCGAGATGACGAACCCAACCCGCGAGCCTCTTGCCCGCCAAGGCGAAGCCAACCACGGCGCGATGCCCGACCCCGGAATTCAAACCCACCGACCGCGCGGCCTCCGTCAAAACTCGGACCTAATGTCGGCGATCTTCCACGCGAACCCCCTCTCGGTCCCGGATCTCGGTCGACCGATGATATTATCCGGATTTTGAGGCCGGATGAGTCGGGTTTTCGGGACAACTCGCGGGATTTCGAGCCGACTCTGACGTCGTCGAGGTCGACGCGCTCGACCCATCCCGATCATCCCTACGAGATCGGGATAGGGCTCGATCCCGGCCGCATCCGCCCGGTTTTCCCGATTTTCTCGCCAACGGACTCGTTAAGATCGATCCTCCGGCTGTCCCGATCGCGCCCCTCGAATCCTCGGGATGATGCCTTGAACGCGAACCGGAGATGAGACCTTGAAGCTCCCCCATCGTTTCTCGATCGCCGGTCTCATGACGTTCGTCCTGATCGTCTCGCTCGCCCTGGTCGCGTTACTCTCCGAATCGGAGGCGTGGGCCGGCGGGGTCTATCTGGTGACATACGCGGTGCTCCTCCTCGCGATCGTCGGGGCGGTCTGTCGGACGGGGTCCGAACGGGCTTGGTGGCTCGGATTTGCCCTGTTCGGCTTCGCATACTTTCGATGGACATTGCACCTCGGTCTCAAGTTGCCCACCACCTTATTTCTGGAATTCATCAGGCCGGCCGGCGTCGGACAGGGCGATTTTCGGAGTTATCCGCTTGGAAATTACTGGTTGATCGGACATTGCCTCTGGAGTCTCCTGGCCGCGACGTTCGGGGGTGTGCTCGCCGCCGCCCTCTTTGCCGTCCCGAAGGCCCAGCCGGACAGCCTCGATGTCGAGCCCCGCCAGGAAGCCCGGCCGACTCGCTTGAAATGGCGCCGGGCTGCCGCCATCGGCCTGGCATTATTCGTCCCCTTGTCGGCCATGATCCTGGTCAGCCCTCTGTCAGATCCCGCCCTCTGGACGAGCGCGTTGTACCTCTCCACCTGGGCCCTGCTCGGCATCACGGTCCTGGGATTCGCGTGCGGCCGCGGGAAGCGACGGATGATCTGGTTCGGGGCCGCACTCTTCGGTCTGGGGTACATGGTCTTGAATCGCAGCGGGGACGGCTTCGAGGAGTTCAGCTACGTCCACCTCGTCGCGGATGAGTTCCTGGAGGCCGTCCGTCCCAGGCTGCCAGAAATCGTGCGTGGATTCCCGGCGAAGTCGGCGGCGATGGCGGGCGAAAACGCACGGATCAGGGAGATCCTCGAACGGAAGATCCCCATGAGGTTTCGCGAGGAGACGTCGCTGGAAACGGTCCTGGATCATATCCGCACGAGCACAAAGGCCGCGGATGGCCGCGAATTGCCGATCTATGTGGACCCGCAGGGGCTGCAGGATGCCGATAAGACCATGCAATCGGTCGTCCAGATCGACCTCGAAGCCTCCCCCCTGGATACGACGCTACGGCTCGCCTTGGGGCAACTCGGCTTGTTCTTCAGCGTGATCAACGGGATGGTCTATATCACCAGCAGTTCTAGCCCCTATGAACCTGCCCAGATCGACTATTATCTGCTCGCCGGTCATTGCTTCCTCGCCCTGCTTTCCGCCGGCCTCGGGGCCTTCCTGGTCCCGCTGATCTCCCATCGGGAGACTTGAACGATCGGGATCATTCCAGGGTCCGTTCGGCGAGGGCGCCAGCCCCCATCCCGCCTCGATCCAAGACCTTTGAATCTTCGTTGACCGGCTCCCGGCGGTGTCGCCCCGCCGGGCGGTCTGGTAGACTCCTAACCCGCCGGGTCGTCACCGGCTTCCGATGGGACCGAGAGACCTTGCCCGTGCCGACCGTTGCTCCGACGCTGCTCGCCATCTTCGACCATGACGGCGTCCTGGTCGACTCGCTCGCCCATCATCAGGAAGCCTGGGTCGAGCTGGGCCGGCGGTCGGGCCTGCCGATCACGCCCCAGCTCATCCACGAGACGTTCGGGATGGCCAACCCGAGCATCTTCCGCCGGCTCCTGGGCGAGTCCGTCACCGACGCCGACATCGCCCGCCACACCGAGACCAAGGAAGAATGCTACCGCGACCTGGCCCGGGGCAAGGTCGCCCTGATGGACGGGGTCCGCGACCTGCTCGACCGCCTCACGGCCGCCGGGTTCCTGCTGGCCGTCGGCACGAGCGGGGTCCGGGCCAACTCGGAATTGACCATCGAGTCGTGCGGGCTGGCCGGTCGGTTCGCGGCGATCGCCTCGGCCGAGGACTTCACCCACGGCAAGCCCGACCCCGAGGTCTTCCTCGTCGCCGCCCGCAAGGCCGGGGTCGAGCCGAGACACGCCGTCGTCTTCGAGGACGCCGTTTACGGCATCCAGGCCGCGAAGGCCGCCGGGATGCGGGCCATCGGCGTGACCACCACCAGCCCCGCGCCCGCCCTCTACGACGCCGGGGCCGACCTGGTGGTCGAGACCCTCGCCGGCTTCGACGTCGAGGCTTTGGCCCGGGACCTCGGCCGGTCGTGAGCCGGCCGCTCCGCGTCGTCCTGGTGATGGTCGAGCCGCCCTGTCCCTTCGGCAACGCGGCGGCCCGGGGGTATTACGTCCTGCTCAAGGGGCTCGTCGACCGGGGGCACCGGGTCACGGCCTTCGCCACGTCGAGCGTCCCCGAGCATGCGGCCGACGCCCTCCGCCGGTTCCCTTCGCCCGATCATGACCTTCGGGTCTTCCCCGAGCCTCCGCCTTCGAGGAGCTTCCGGCAACGGCTCCGGTCGATCCGCGAGCCGCACTCGTACCTGTTCTCGGCCGAGCTGAGGCGATCCCTCCGCGCCGGGCTGGCCCGGGGGTTCGACGTGCTCCACCTGGAGCAGACCTGGAGCGGCTGGGTCGGCCGGGAGCACGCGAATCGGGCGGTTTTGAACGTCCACTACCTGTTCGCGATCGACCGAGGCGACAACCCGAGCGGGTTGCCGATGGACCGGCTCCGGGGTCGGCTCACCCTCCGCGCGGAACGGGCCTTGCTCCGGCATTTCCCGACGATCACCACGCTCTCGCCGCGCCTGGCCGACCGAGTCCGCGAGATCCATCCCGACGCGGTCGTCCAAACGGTCCCGCTCGGGATCGACGCCTCGCTCTACCCGTTCGACCCTGATCCCGCCCCCCGCTCGCCGACGGTCGCCCTGATCGGCTCGTTCGGCTGGGGCCCGACCCTCGGAGCCGGCAAACGCCTCCTGGCCCGGCTCTGGCCCGAGATCCGCCGGCGAGTCCCCGAGGCCCGCTTGCGGATGGTCGGCCGGCGGGCGAAGGTCGAACTGGGGGACCTGGCGAACATCCCCGGCGTCGAGGTCTTCGAAGACGTGCCGGACACGATCCCGTATTTCCGATCGGCCGACGTCCTGCTCTATCCGACCCCGCTCGGGAGCGGCATGAAGGTCAAGGTGATGGAGGCGTTCGCCCTGGGGACGCCGGTGGTGACGACCTGGGAGGGCGTCGAAGGGCTTCCCGCCCGAGACGGGGTCGAGGCCGGCATCGCCGACGACGACCGAGGACTGATCGACCGGACCGTTGCCCTCCTGGGCGATCGAGGGCGGCGGGTGCTTCAGCGGATCGAGGCCCGGCGGCTGATCGAGGACCATTGCGGGCCGGGGGTGACGCTGGATCGGGTCGAGGCGGTGTATGATCGAGTCGTGGCGAAAGGATCGACTGCGCAGCGGCCTGTACGGTGATCGTGGGTTCGGATCGGCGATTCAATAACATCCC
>JAJYDH010000654.1 GCA_021777685.1 Planctomycetota bacterium
GAACACCAGGGCGGCCGGGGCCAGGCCGATCCAGAACATCACTTTCCAGGTCAGGGCTTCCGGCAGGTTGGCCGACAGGAGTGTATATAGCAGCGCAGCCGCCCCCCAGCCGACGGACCATCCGGCCGGCTTTCCGTGACCGAACTCGTGTCGATCCCGCTCGACGAGTTCCGGTTCGAGTTCGCCCGCTCCGGCGGCCCGGGCGGCCAGAACGTCAACAAGGTCAACTCGAAGGCCGTGCTCCGCTGGAAGCCCGCCGAGAGCCCGAGCCTCCCGCTGGCCGTCCGCGACCGGCTCCTCCGCGCGGTGGCCTCCCGGCTGACGAAGGAGGGGGAACTGCTCGTCACCTCCCAGCTCACCCGGGACCAGGGCCGGAACGTCGAGGACTGCCTCGACAAGGTCCGCGAGCTGGTCCTGGCCGCCGCCAGGCCCCCCCGGCCTCGCCGTCCGAGCCGCCCGACCCTGGCTTCGAAGGTCCGCAGGGTCGAGGCCAAGCTCCGCCGTTCCACCACCAAGCGGCTCCGCCGCAAGCCCGACGCGGATTGACCGTCGCTCGCCCCGCGTCCCGATTTCACCAGCTCCAGGGAGCCAGACCGATGGCCGACCACTCTCCCTATCAGCAGAAGATCATCAAGCGCTACTACAACAACTACGACGCGATCCAGTCGCAGAAGCTCGCCGAGTTGGTGACGGAACTGTACCTGGCCGAGGGCAAGAAGCGCGACCGGCTCTGGATCAAGGCCGGTGAGATGCTCACCAAGCTCGAATTCCCGGCCTCCCGGATCGAGCATCTGCTCCTGAAGCGCGATCCCGTCCTGCTGGCCGCCGTGATGCAGGAGCTGGAGGGGAAGTCGGCCTGAGTCTACGACACGATCACCCCGCCCCCCGGTCTCGTCCCGTTAAGTCCACATCCTTGCGAGCCTCCGACCGCGACTTTTCGCGATTTTTCCGATCGAGTTGCCCCATTCCGGAAGATTACGTACGTTTCCCTCGGAAGCGTCCGCGGAGGGCGAACCCGGCCGAACAATCACGAAATCGGAGGCTCAGATGACGTTGGCCCAGAGAGTCCGAGATCAGCGATACGCCAAGGGGTGGGGCCCCGACGAGCTGGCCAGCCGCGCGTCGATCTCAAGGACGGCCCTCTACCAGATCGAGAGCGGCAAGACCGAGCAGCCCCGGGCGGCCACGCTCCGGCGGATCGCCCAGGCTCTGGACATCCCCACCGAAGCCCTGCTGGGCGCTCACCTGGGCGTCGTCGGCTGGCCGTCCCCCGAATCCACGCAACCCTCCGGCCCACAAGAAGCCTCGACGACCCGCTATCGGCTCGACGAGCCGACGACCTCGGGCCGCGTCGGCGACCTCGACCGCAAGTTCCGCGAGCTGCTCGCCTCGCCTCTCGGCGAAGGCTTCGCCCGGATCGTCGAGGAGACCCATCGAATCCTCCCGAGGGCCGTCGAGTCGCGCTGGTAAGCTGCGTCGTTTGGAAAATCGGGGTTATGGTGTAGAATTCCTCAAGTCGGGGACGACCCGGGCCGATACGGCCGTCGGTCGTGCCCTCTTCGAGGAGTCATCATGAGCCACCCGATCCTCCGTCCGCTGTCCCTGGCCGCGCTGGCCTGGGCCCTGATCGCGGCCACGAGCCGACCCGCCGACGCCGGCGGCAAGTTGTTCCGCAGGAGAGACCGGCCGGTCGTCGAGACGGTGGCGGTCGAACGGCCCGAGAACCGCGTGGCCCCCTCGCCGATGCTCGGCACGTTCCGGCCGACCCCCTACATCTTCGTGAGGGGGAACGGGGTGGCCGGCGGCGGCTACTCGGCGCTCGGGGCGTACGGGCGCGAGCAGTCGCTGGACGTCTACGGCCCGCTGTCGTCGTTCCGGGAGATCTCGGCCCCCATCACCACGGTCGTCCGGGGCTACAACGGGGTACCGACGGCGGTCCCCGGCACCGCCTTCTCGAATCCAAACCAGCCGACCCTCTCGCCCGTCATCTACCCGACCCGGGCCAGCAACTACTCGGCCCTTCGTTATCAGACTACGCCCCCGCAGTGGGACAAGGCGATCATGTGGATCGACCAGAATTGATCGGAGGGTTCAGGAGCGGCGATTTCAGGCAGGGGACGAAGAATTCGTCGATCGTGAGGACCAGACCGCCTTCAGGCATGGCGACGGGGGGCGGACAACCGTCGGCGAGTCATTCCGCGACGAGACGGTCGTATTCGCTCGGCTCTCGGTCCCCGACCGGCCGAGGTAGAAATCTCGGCTTTCGAGGGTGACGACGGCCTGGTTGTTCGTCTCGTGGAGAGAGTATCAGGGAGTTCGAAACGCCACAGACGGCATGACCAAACTCCGATTCCGGCAGGCTACCGGCTTTCGAGGAGTTTTTGGCCGCGCCGTCCTTGGTGGGACAGGGATGCTAGGTGTCGCATCCGACGGGGGTTGCGTTAGCGAGGATGACGGGGCTCGAACCCGCAACCTCCGGCGTGACAGGCCGGTGCTCTAACCAATTGAGCTACATCCCCTCTCGCTCAGGGGCGTAGGAATAAGATAACGGCCGAGATTCGCCGAGTCAAGGGGCTGGCCTCTCGGATGCTCGACTCGGCTGTGTTCGTCTGATACCATCATTCGCCCGAGGGGTTTCAGGAAGTCGATCGGCCGAAGAGGTCGGGCAGGGAGGTTGAGGACGTGCGGATCACGAAGGCTGTCATCACGGCGGCGGGCCGAGGGGCCCGGCAATATCCGGCCTTCGACACCGTCCAGAAGGCGATGCTGCCCCTGGTCGACCGCGACGGGCAGTCCAAGCCCGTCCTCCAGATCATCGCCGAGGAGGCGCTGGAGAGCGGGATCGAGGAGATTTGCGTCGTCGTCGCACCGGGGGACGAGGAGGCGTACCGGGGCCAGCTCCGGACCTTCGCGGCCAACCTCCGGACGGCCGATCGGGGCGTCGGCTGGGCCGAGGAGCAGGCCCGGCGGATGGACGACCTGGCCGAACGGCTCACCTTCGCCGTCCAGGCGGAGCCGCTCGGCTACGGCCATGCCGCCTGGTGCGCACGCGATTTCGTCGGCGGCCAACCGTTCCTTCTCCTGCTGGACGACCACCTTTACGTCTCGAAGGAGGATCGGCGCTGCGCCCGGCAGTTGCTCGACCTGGCGGTGGCCGAAGGGTGCGCGGTCTC
>JAJYDH010000094.1 GCA_021777685.1 Planctomycetota bacterium
TCACTTTCTTCATGGAAATCCAGGGAAGTGGTCGTCACCCGGGCGTGCGACAGGTTGTTTGTGCAAACAATGTGCCGAAGTGGCGATCGGCTCAGGTCAAGAGGCTGATGAGGATGATGGAGAGGAGGCCGAGAAGAACCGTGATCACGATCAACGGGATGAACCAACGCGCTTCGTTCCGACCGTTGCGACGGGGCAAGGCCTCTCGTCGTCCCTGGGGAACCACGAGGGCCTTGACAGGGGCAAACAGGGCTTTGCGGTAGGGGGCGGCGGCCGGCGCGCGGTCGCCGAGGTCGCCGAGAGAGAACGGCGCGCCGAGATCCCCGTCGTTAGCGAGCAGACGGAGGTCGTCGTCGTCGAGCGGGGCGGGAGGGGGACGAAAAGTGTGCGTGGCGCCGTTCCCCTGACCGACGATCGCTCGAAGCTTCTCCGGGGTGGTCCAGCGGGCGAGATCCGCTTGAAGCTCGGCGGCCGTCTGGTAGCGGTGATCGGGGTTCTTCGCCATCAATTTCTTCACGATGGCCGCGAACGAGGCCGGGACTTCCTGCGCGACGCGTTCGAGTGGCTCGGGGTCTTCCATCCGTTGCTTGAAAATCTTGTTGACGATGTCGCCTCCGACGAACGGCGGGCGGCCTGCCAGGCAGAAGTAGAGGGTGCAACCAATGCTGTACAGATCGCTCCGGCAATCCGCGGCCGAGGCGTTCACTAGCTGCTCGGGGCTGGCGTAGTCGAGCGTGCCGATGACGACGTTCGGCCGGGTCATCTGGCTCGCCTCGTCCATCGCCCGGGCCAGGCCGAGGTCGAGGATCCGGGCGTCGCCGTCGGGCGTGACCATCAGGTTCGAGGGCTTGATGTCGCGGTGGACCAGTCCGGCCTCGTGCGCGGCCTCCAGCCCGTCGACCACCTTGAGGAAGAACCGCGCGGCGTCGGGCACGCGGAGCGGGCCGCCCCGGGGGTGCTTGACGAGCTGGTACAGGCTCTCGCCCGGGACGTACTCCAGGACCATGAAGTGGACGTCGCCGGCCCGGCCGACGTCGATGGTCCTGGCGAGGTTGGGGTGGTTGGCCCTCGTCGAGAGTTCCATCTCGCGGCGGAACCGGAGCAGCGCCTGGCCGCCGTCGGCCGCCTTGCTCGGCGGCAGGACCTTGATGGCGACCCGCATGCCATCCTTCTGATTGGCCGCCAGGTAGACCTTGCCCATGCCCCCCTCGCCGAGCGAGCGGAGGATCCGGTAATCGCCGAGGAAGAACCCTCTGGTGGCGCCGGCGAGGACCTTCCGGGCCTGGTAGGTGGTCAGCGCCCCCTGCTGGATGAGGAGGCGGGCGAGCCGGACGGCGGCCTCGGAGGCCGGGCCATCGGGGATCTGCGCGCGGGCCCGCTCCAGCGAGGGCGGGGCGACCAGCCCGCTCTTCGCCAGGTTCGCCACGAATTCTTCGAGCCGAGCCATGCCCGAGAGCCTCATCCTTCCGCGAAGACGACACCGACCCCTCGGGCCGCCCTGTCGGCCGGGTCGCGTCGACACCGGCCCGGGTCGATCGAGGGGGCCTGGACGAGGCCGGGCGGGGCCGACCCCCCATCCAACCGCCGCCCTGCCCGATCAGATCGCGTGGATCACCAGACAGGTCACATTGTCCTTGGAATTGTTGTCGAGGGCCATCCTCATCAGGGCCCTGGCCGAGACCTGGGGGTCGTCGGAGCCGGCGACGACCTCGGCCAGCTTGGCGTCGGAGACCACTCCGGTCAGGCCGTCGGAGGCCAGGAGGAACCGGTCGCCGACGAGGACCTCGGCGGATCGGATGTCCTCGGGCCCCCCCCGGGCGTCCTTGCTGCCGAGATACAGGTACAGGACGTGGTTGAACTTGTGGTTCGGCATCTCCTCGGCCGTGATCGTGCCGGCCTCCAGCAGGGCCTGGGCGAGCGAGTGGTCCTTTGTGAGCTGCTCGACCTGGCCGTCGCGGAACCGGTAGGCCCGGGAGTCGCCGATCCCGGCGATGTAGACCCGGTCGTTGCGGAACAGCGCGAGGACGACGGTCGTCCCCATGTTGTTGAACTCGGTCTGGACCACCGAGAGGCCGAGGATCTCCTGGTTGGCGGCGGCGACGGCGTCCTTGATGGTCCGCTGGATGGCCTTGTCGTCGGCCTCGTCCGGGCCGATCCGCCGGGTCAGCTCCTTGGGGATGATCTCGACGGCCATCTGGCTGGCCTTCTCCCCGGCGAGCTGGCCCCCCATCCCGTCGGCGACGACGCAGGGATAGCTGATCCCCTCCTCGATGCGAATCTCCATGCTGGCGTCGCGGGAGCCGGTCCCGCCGCCCAGGGCCTTGCCGGCCAGGGTGGGCAGATAGAAGTTGTCCTCGTTGTGCTCGCGATAGTTGCCGACCGTCGAGACCACGCCGACCCGGAGCAGCCTGGGGCGTTCGCCAGGACCTGCGTGGTTGGTCGAGGGGCCGGGCGCGGCGGAGGGCGAGGGGGAGGGCGGCTTCGCCGGCCCTCGCCAGAGGTTGCGCCAGATTGTTCGCCAGGTCGATCGACTAGCCACCACGTCCACCTTTTCTGGGGGCGCCACGCATCCGGGCTCTGTCGCCCTGGACTCAGGCCGCTCGGCGGTCGACGGGGCCTCCCGAGTGTCGCCGGGGACGGGCGGCCTCGCCGGTTTCTCGGTCGGCCGCATCGGGCCGCCTGGATGGTTCATGGTCGGCCGAGCCCGGGGCACGCCCAGCGCATCAGGTCCGCCACGCCGACGGAGCGGTAGGTCATGAACAGCTCTCCCGCTTCGAACCCGGCCGTCAGTCCGTGATACCGATTCATCGTCTCGATCGCGCTAAAAATCCCCGCCTTCTTCGCGGGGAACTGAGTCTCGTAGCACCGGATCGCCTCCACTTTCGTGGCCAGCGTGTCGCCGATGTCGGCGATGATGTATCCGGACGACTCCGGCGTCTCCAGCGAATGCAGGCCGATCGAGAACCCGAGCTGGTTGGCGATCGTGTGGACCGGCAGGCCGTCGAAGTGCTCGTCCCACTTGGTCAGCCGGCTGTAGAAGACCGCCGCGTCGGTGATCAGCATCGCCTGGTAATGGTCCGGCGAGGCCAGCACCGTCTTCCCCCCGAACCCGATCACCACCTTGGGGCGATGCTTGCGGAAGACCTTCGCCAGGGCCAGCCGGGCCTCGAAGCTGTCGAACAGCCGGCGATTGGGCAGGTTCAGGTTGATCCGCGCGTGCACGCCCAGGATCTCGCCGGCGCGCCGGGCCTCCTCCAGCCGGACGTCCGGGCCGGGAGACAGCGGCGTCGGCTCGCCGTCGGTCAGGTCGACGATCCCGACCTTGTACCCCTGCCTCGACAGCCGGGCCAGCGTGCCGCCGCAGGCGATCTCGACATCGTCGGGGTGGGCCCCGACGGCGATCACGTCCAGCTCGATCTCGCCCGCCTCGGCCATGCCAGTCCCGCCCCCTTTGCCAGGAATGCCAACCTTCCGACCGCAATTATAAACCCGGGAATTCGATAGCGACAGGGAAGCCTCGCGGAATCGTCGACCAGGACGGAGGCCGGCATGGAGTGATCGGCCGGACAGTGCTATGATCGGGGCGATCCGGGAGCATGGTCGAACCGGGAGGGCCGCATGTCCACGTCATCCGCCAAGGTGCCGGCCGAGGTCCATTACCCAGAGTCGGACGGGCAACCGATGGGCGAGACCGGCATCCACGTCTACACGACCATGGAAGTCTTCGGGACGATCAAGTTTATCCTCTATAGGGACCATCCGAGCACTTACGTGGCCTCGGACATGTTCTTCTACTACGAGGAGGGCAACCCTCGCGCGGTCAAGGCCCCCGACATCATGGTCATCCGGGGGGTCTCCCACACCGAGGAACGTCGGACCTTCAAGCTCTGGGTCGAGAACCGCGTGCCCAGCGTCGTCTTCGAGATCACCTCGGCCGACACCCGGCGCGATGACACGGTCGTCAAGCGCGAGCTCTACGCCAGGCTCGGAGTGGAGGAATATTTCCTCTTCGACCCGCTCGGCGAATATCTCAACCCTCAACTCCGGGGATTTCGACTGGAAGACGGGCGATACGCCCCTCTGACCCCCGCCGAGGACGGCAGCCTGGAGAGTCGAATCCTCGGCGTCCGGCTCAGGACCGAGCGGACGACGATCCGGTTCGTGGACCCCCGCACCAACACCCCGATCGCCTCGTTCTTCGAGCAGGGGAAGATCGCGGACGAGAGGAAGAAAGCCCTCGAAGACGCCCAGAGGCAGATGATCGACGAGCGGAAGAAGATCGAGAAGGAGCGACGAAACGCCGCCCGTCAGGAGAAGAAGGCCGAGGCCGAACGCAAGCGGGCCGATCGCGAGGCCAAGAAGGCCGAGGCCGAACGCCGGAAAGCCGAGGCCGAACGCCAGAAGGCCGAGACGCTGGAGGCCGAGGTCAGACGGCTCCGGGCCCTCCTCGGCGAATCGGGATCTCGGCCCGAGGGTTGAGCCTCGATCAGTCGTTGACGTCGGGCTCCTTGGTCACGGCGAGCAGGAACGTCGGGTTCACCGCCTCGAACCGGACGCGGTCCATCTGCTCGATCCCCCGGGCGATGGCGACGTTCCAGATCTGGACCTCGCCGGCCAGCGCCTTGAGCGTCCTGTGGGCGGTGGCGAGGCCGTCGATGGTCGCGACGTTGACGGCGAGCCTCCCGCCCGGCCCGAGCCTGGCGAACGCGGCGCTCAGGACGGCGTCGACCTGCCGGCCGGTCCCTCCCACGAACACCGCGTCGGGGTCGGGTAGTGAGGCCAGGACCTCGGGAGCACGGCCGCTCACGGGCCGGACGTTGGGCACGCCGAACGCCTCGGCGTTGGCATGGATCAGGGCGAGGTCGCCGGCCTCGGGCTCGACGGCGTAGACCATCCCCTGGCTCGCCAGTTGCGCCGCCTCGATCGCGACCGAGCCCGACCCCGCGCCGATGTCCCAGACCACGCTCGTCGGCCGGATATCGAGCTGCGACAGGGCGATCGAGCGGACCTCGGCCTGGGTGATGAGCCCCTGCTTGGGCTGGCTCTGGGCGAACAGGTAGTCGGGATTGCCGAACAGGCGATACCGGCTCCCCCCCTTGGCCCGGTCGGGCCGGTTCGGCTTGCGGATCAGGATCATCACGTTGAGCGGGTCGAACTCCAACCCCGCGAGGTCGGCCATCTCGCCTTGCGTCACCCGCTCGTCGGGCGAGCCGAGGTTCTCGCAGACGTAAGCCTTGAAGTAGTCGATCCCCCGGTCGAGCAGCTCGCGGAAGATCCTCGACGGCGGGTTGTCGTCGCTCGAAAACAATCCCACCTTCTCGGCCGTCCGGACCCGGTCGACGATCGCTTCGAAGGGCCGGCCCGCCAGGCTGGTCAGATAGGCGTCGTCCCAGGTCTCCTTGACCCGCGCGAAGGCGAGCTGCATGCTGCTGACGTGCGGGACGACCTCGAACTGGTCCTTGCCCAGCCGGTCGCAGAGGTAGCGGGCGACGCCGTAAAAGAGCGGGTCGCCGCCGCTGACCAGGACCGGCCGGCGGCTCGCCATCGCCTCGCGGACCTGCCGGAGGGCCGAGGGCATGTCGGCCTCCAGCGTGACCTTCCGCCCGGGCTCCCCTTCGACGAGCCGAAGAGTCGAGCCTGCCCCGAGGATGACATCCGCCTCGTGGACGATCCGCCGGGCCGACTCGGTCAAGCCCGCCAGCCCATCGTCACCAATGCCCACGATCACCAGCCTGCCGGTCGCTTCGCCCACGGTATCGCCTCGCTCGGTCCCCTCGATCGCTCGCCGATCGGATTGTAACGGAGAGTGAGCCGTCGAGCCACGCACCCCGCGGCATTCCCGAAAATGGCGCGGAGCCGGTCGCGGCGAGGTCCACCGCCAGGACGGCCGGGGAGGTCGGTGGGCCGCATCCGGGCAGATGCCCCACGGCAACAAAATTACAATTTTATATATAATGTTTTAGTTATAATTGTTTTCTTTGTCGTCTGCACTTGAAACCACCCCAGCCGTTTCGTATCCTCCTCATCGAATCGACGGCGTTGAGCGACCCGGGACGGAAGCCCATCCGGCGCAGGGGACCGATAATGGATGATCCGACACCTCGCCCCACGAATCGCGCGGCGGAGGGAGGCCCTCGTCGCGGCTTCACCTTGATCGAATTGCTGGTGGTCGTGGCGATCGTCGGCCTGCTCGTGGCCCTGCTCCTGCCGGCGGTCCAGCAGGCGAGGGAGGCCGCGCGGCGGGTCACCTGCGGCTCGCGGATGAAGACCATCGGCCTGGCGATCCACCACCATGCCGAGGCGCGAGGCAAATTCCCGGCGGGCTTCACGCCCCGGCCCTTCGGGGCGTCCTATCTGATTCAAATCCTCCCATACATGGAAGAATCGGCCCGCTATAACTCGCTGAACATGGCGGAACATATTTATAGCAACGAGAACGGTACGGCCTGCGTGACCATCCCGAGCGGCCTCTTCTGCCCGTCGGACAGCTCGCGGTCGTTCCCCATCACCATGCTGTCGATCAACTACGCCGGCAACGCCGGCCGTTCGGTCATCGACGGCGAGGGGGTTTTCATCAGTCGACCGCTGGCGGCACGCGACCTCACCGACGGCCTCAGCCAGACGGTGGGGGTCGCCGAGTGGGTCGTCGGCTCGGGCAGCCCGGATCGACCATATCGTCTCGGGTCGATCTTCGTGCTGAAACAGCGCTTCCCCTCCACGCCCGATGGTTTCGAGGCCTTCGCCGTCACTTGTCGGGCATTGGACCCGATGAACATCGTCAGATTTGGCCCGTCGAAGGGCTGGCCTTGGTTCCTGAGCAATTTTGCAGCCACCCAATACAACAACTGGGTGCCACCAAACAACCCCTCGTGCCTGACAAACGTGGGCATGAGCATCACGACCTCCGGCAGCCTCCACGGGGGGGGGTGCCAGGCCCTGACGATGGATGGGGCGGTCCACTTCGTCAAGGATTCGATCGACCCGCGCATTTGGGCCGCCCTGGGCTCGCGATCGGGGGGGGAAATCGTCGGGGATAGCCCTTATTGAAGGGGGCCCCGCGACCCGGCCCGGTCGACCGCGCGTCATCGAAGGTGGCATCGGTCGCAGAGCACCAGTTGTTGGTGAAATATCTTGAGCCCGCCCCGAATTGGGCGAAGAAGCGATCGCTGAGACATTCAGCGTGGCTCACCGGCATGACCTCGGCGTCGGAAGCCATGTCGCGGTGAAGCAACCGAAGGACCGAAGCTCGAGCGGATGCCTCATCGATCTCGCGGTAACAATCCTCGCGGTCGTGTAGCCCGAACTTCTGAGCCAACTCGCGGGTGGTCGGATCAGGCAAGGACGAGAGGTCGCAATGGACCACACCAAAGTGTCGAGCCGCGAGGATTTCATCGGAGACAGCCAGGCGAACTCCCGACACCTGGCCACCTGACTATCATTCGATTCCTCACCCCACCCGACGAGCTTCCGCATCATCAACGGCCGCAACCGGCAAATCCAGGTCATCCCGGCGGTCGGCGAGGTGGCGTTCGAGCTTGCGGAGGGCCTTGTACTTCTCGTCGGAGACCCGGGCGGGGGAGAGGCCGAGGGTCTGGCTGATGTCGGGGACGGTCCAGCCCCGGGTCCAGAGCTCGACGATCCGGTCTTGCCTGGGGGACAGGACGGCTCGGCGGGCGGCTTCGAGGATCTCGCCGAGTTCCTGGCGCTCGCGGTCCTTGCGGTCGACGTCGGGGCCGGGGGTCAGGTGGTCGTCGAGGGTCTGGAGGCGGCGGGTTCGCTGGACGCGCTTGCGCACCATGTCGATGGCCCGGACCAGCTCGCGGCGCTCTGGCGTGTCGTCGGCCAGGACGAGGTTGAGGTCGAGGTCGCCGGCGCGGGCCTTGCCCAGCAATCGACAACAAACCTCCTGCGTGCAGTCGTCCCAGAGTCCCGGGTCGAGCCGGGCGTTTCGCCAGCAGACCGCGCAGTAGCGTTGGATGTCGTGGACCAGCTCCGACTCGGTGGCGTGGGCCGTCAGGGCGGCGAGGCCCACGACCAGGGCCATGGCGCTGGCCCGGCCCCTCCGCTGGCCTTTCGGGGTGTTGATCTCGTCGAGGGACATCGCGGTTACTCCCGCCGGAGGCGGTCCTGCGAGGGTTCGGGGTCCGTCCGTTCCATCCTAGGACATACCGGACGGCGATTCGGGGGATCTCGCCGGTGGTCGGCCTTCGGGCCAACGCCGGGTATCTCGCCTCGCCGCCCTCCTCGGGCGTCGAGGGTGGACGATGGTCCAGCCCCGGGCGAGCGCCAGTCGTTTCAGCTTGCGGTGCGGATGGACGACCACGGCCCGGCCGACCTGGCCGAGCAGGGCCCGATCGCTCCAATTATCCGCATAGGCGGCCGTTTCGTCCATCGCGATTTGCCGGGCCTCGGCCCATCTCCTGGCCCAGTACAGCTTTCCTTCGCCGTAACATGGCGGTCCCTCGGCGATTCCGACCAGACGCCCGCGCTCGATTCGGACCGGCGTGGTGATCATGTCGGTGCAGCCCAGGTAGATCGAGAGCGGTTCGAGCACGATCCCGGGCGACGACGAGACCAGGACCACGGCCGTCCCTTGCATCCTCAGCCCGTTCAGATGGTCGACCACCCCCTCGTAGAGCCGGGGCTTGACGTACTCGACGAAATTCTCGTAGGCGATCCGCTGGAGGTCGATGATCGGTATCCGCGCGATGCTGTTGAGCCCGAAGCCGACGAGCCGCCCGTAGTCGAGCCGGCCGAAACGGTGCTGGAGCCCGTGATAAAGGGCGCGGAGGATGAACGACCGCTTGATCAGGCCCTTCCGGCGCAAGATCCGGGCGAACAGGTAAGTGGTCGTTTCCGCCAAAAGCGTGCCGTCGACGTCGATGAAGGCGACGGCCGGCGGCGACTCGAATTCGGGCCAGGGGTTCACGAATCCCTCCCGGCGAGCACCCGTCGCCCGAGCTGATCGGCCGTCGAGCGGGCCGTGACGAGGTCGGCCGCCTCGGCGATCACCCGGACGATCGGCTCGGTGTTGCTCGCCCGGACGTGGGCCCAACGGTCGGGCCAGTCGAGCCGGAGCCCGTCCCGTCGGTCGGCCCTCGCCTCGGGATGCGACGCCTCGATCCGGTCGAACAGCTCGGCCGGCGAGGCGGTCGAGTCGCCCAGCGGGTACTGGTCCTTGACCATCGCGTACCTCGGCAGATCGTCGACAAGGTCGGAGAGCTTCCGCCCCGACTTCGCGAGCAGGTCCAGCACCAGGGCCATCGCGACGAAGCTGTCGCGGACGAATCCGACGCGGGGGTCGATCACGCCGCCGTTCCCCTCGCCGCCGAGGATGGCCGAGTGCGCCCGCATCCCCTCGACGACGTGGATCTCGCCGACCGGAGTGCGGATCACCGGGCAGCCGAACCGCGCGGCGATGTCCTCGGCGACTCGCGAGGTCGAGAGGTTCAGGATGACCGGGCCGACGGCCTGTGAGAGTCGGTGCGAGGCGGCCAGGGCCAGGGTCAACTCCTCGCCGATGTAGCGGCCCGACTCGTCGACGATCGCCAGGCGGTCGGCGTCGGGGTCCTGGGCGAAGCCGACCGCCGCGCCGAGGGCGGGGACCAGCGCGGCGAACCGCCTGAGGTTCGCCTCGGTCGGCTCGGGCGGGTGGTCGTACCGGCCGTCGGGGACGGCCCCCAGGACGACCGGCTCGCAACCCAGGGCCCGCAAGAGGGCCTCGCCCAGCCGGCCGCCGGAGCCGTGGCAGGCGTCGAGGGCGACCGCGAACTTCCGGCGGCGGATGGACTCGACGTCCACGGTCGCCAGGACGAGGTCGAGATGCCGGCCGTCGGGTTCTTCGAGGGTCCGGATCTTCCCGAGCCCATCCCAGCTCGCCCAGTCGAGGGCTCGGGCTTCGAGGCGGTCGAGCATGGCCCGGCCTTCGATCGGGCCGAGGACCATCCCGCCGGGCTGGAAGAACTTCAGCCCGTTGTACTTCGGCGGGTTGTGCGACGCGGAGATCTGGACGCCGCCGGCCGCCTTGAGGTCGACGACCAGCCGGCCGAGCGTGGGCGTGGCGACCGGGCCGGCCAGCAAGGCGTCGCGCCCGGTCGCGGCGACGGCCGAGAGCACGGCCGGCAGGAAGACGGGGGCCGAGACCCGGCCGTCGTGCCCGACGACGATCGGCCCTCTCGGCTGGCCCGAGGCATAGGCCGCCGTGAAGTCGGCCACGATCGCCGGGTCGAGCCCGTCGCCGACCACCCCCCGGACCCCCGACACGCTCGCGATCCGAATCCCGGCCACGCAACCCCTCCGCTCTGGCTTCTCCAGGAGGCCGGGCCCGCCCCGACGGGCCCGACGGCCCTCACTCTAGAGGACGCGACCCTCACTCGGCAAGGGCAGCGTCCCGTCCCCCTCGGCGAGCGGGGGGTCGTGGGCGCCGATGGCCAGCTCCCAGGCGGCGTCGGGAGAGAGCCCCTGCCGCCTGGCCTGCTTCTCGACCGAGGTCCGGGCGTGGAGGATCAACCGGGCGAGGTAGTCTCGGGCGTCGTTGGCGTGGGTGAGGAATCCCGACATCAGCCCCTCGCCCTCCAGCTCGCCGTTGGTGAACCGCTCCATCGCCTCGTTCTTGAGCCGGCCGAGGTCGGCCTGGAGGGCGAGGAGCGCGGCGAGGTCGAGCTGGACGGCCAGCTCGAAATGGAGCGCCTGCCGCTCGATGGCGGAGACCTTGAGGAGGTACGACTCGAAGCTCTGCTCGCGCCGGCGGCGATACCACCGGCGGGCGGTCTGCCAGGCCACGAACAGGGCCCCGCAGGCGGCGGCCAGGAAGCTCGCGGCCTTCTCCAGCGGGTCGAGGATGTCGCCGACGATCAGGGGCTTGTTGCGCTGGAGGAACTCGACAGTCCCGGGGTGGAGCGGATACTCGGGCGGGAGGTCCAGGAGCGAGGTCTCCAGCGGCGGGCGGGCGACCTCGGCGAAGTCGGTCAGGAAGATCGCCCCGAGCAGCCGCTTCACCGCGGCCGGGTCGGTCTTCCGGTTGGTCACGACCATGACCCTCGCCCCGAAGGTCGGCAGCGGCTCGGCCGGCACGGCGGGCTCGACCCCATAGGTGAAGGCCGGGATGTGGGTCTCGTGCAGGTGGACCTTGTCGACCACGGCCCGGATGCTCGACGGGGCGACCTCGCCGGGGCCGTCCTCGCCGACGAGGTCTTCGAGCGAGAACGCCTCGCCGAAGGGCAGGGGGACCAGCCGATAGCCCCACCTGACGACCATCCGCCGGATGATCGGCGTCGGCAGGGACGAGACCGTGACCACCGCGTCGGGGAGCCTGTCCCTGCCCTCGATCTGGCGTAACTGGAGGTGGCTCAACGACGTCGCGACGTAATCGCCCGGCGAGTCGGCCGAGCCCGCGCGGAGCCCGACGAAGGCCAGGACCTCGCGGGCCAGCGCCTCGGTGCCGCTGCCGGACTCGCCGATGTTGATCGACCGCCCCTTGAGCGACCGGAGGTTCCCGCGGACCGCTTCGAAGAGGTCGCCCCGGACGACCAGTTGGAGCGGTTCGAGGTGCAACGCCGCGACCTGCCGGACCTCGGTCCACCGCTTCGAGTCGAGGCCGCCCTGGACGATCGCCAGGTCGACCCGCCCCTGGTTCACCTCGTCGAGCGACTCGACCGACCCCGTGCATTCGACCAAAGTGAGGTCCACCCCCAGCCTCGCCGACTCCCGCCCGAGGACCTCCGCCAGCCGCTGTTTCGGCCCCGGCAGGCGACCCCCGGTGATCCTCAGGTGGAACGTCGGCCCCGGGCCGTCCCAGGCGCTCCAGGCCAACCAGCCCGACGCCGCGAGCACGACCAGCAACCCCAGGCCCGGCAGCCACCGCTCGCGCAAAGTCCGAGAAAATCTCAATTCAGGACGCATTCACCGCCTCATGCAAGACGAAACCGATCTTCGGCCGACCCATTCTCGAAGACGAACCCAACCGACGTCCCGACTCATCTTGGAGGAGAAACAGACCCACTCGACGAACCCGATCCTTACCCGACGAACCGTCGAGGGCCCATTTCCCAGACGAACCCAGTTGTCTGCCGGCGCGTGCGACGCGAATCGATCCCACAACGATGCCCTCCGAACCATGAACTTCGCCAACATATTCGCGAAGTCCGGGCCGGGATTATCACACGATCTCGCGGAATTTGGCGGATGACCGACAGACGGGCCGCCGCCGGAGAACGTCGGCCAGTCGTCGGGCGGCCCTACCAACAAGGCATGAGAGGCCATCCGAAAAGGCCGTGGAGACGGTGACAGGCACCCTCGCCGCACTGCGGAGCCCGTCCCCATTCTCGGGCTCCGTCACATCTTCCCTGATCACCTCTGGCTCCCCTCACGGATCAGGAGTCACGATGATGAGTCGGCGACCGGGGACGTCAAACGTGATTGCCGGTCGGTCGAGTCGGCCGAAGAACGTGTCTCGACGCCCGTCCGGTAAGCCAACACGGGCCTTGCCACCGGTCGATGCCGACCCCGGGTTGGGCGATCTGCGACTCGACGACTCGAGACGGGACCATGAAGCGCCTGTTGTCGTCGAAGTCGAGGGAGTGGAGCCTGGAGCCGGGGACGACGCCGAGGGCCCAGGCCGGCAAACTGGCAAGACCGTCACGTCCGCACCGGGGTCGACCGGGACGAAGCTCGGCGCGTCGAGGCCGCGCGGTCCCGCGAGGCGGAGGCACCCGCACAATGCTCCCGGCCTCGTGTTCGCGCACCGGGCCGTCCATTGGCGATTCGGTCCTTCGTTTTCGATCTCGATCAATGCCGGCGCCAGAGATGGCCCGACTGGAGGGCGGAGCGTCGGCGGATGCGGATCGGCAAGGCGGAAGCGCCGGCGATCAGGACGAAACTCGCGGCGACGGCGAGATTAGCGGCGGCATCCCCGCCTTCGTTCGAGCCGGAGTCGTGCGCCTCGTCCTGGGACTGGAGACCGATCGGATCGCGGGCCGACAGGCTGTGGGGCTCCTGGCCGATTCGCACGACCACCGGCAGAGGGAACCCTTCCGGCAACGGCGGGAGTCCTTCGTAGGGCGGCCCTTCGAGGCTGCTCTGAGGTCCCGGGATCGATGAGAGCGGGAGCCGGGCACGGGCCAGGTCGAGGAGCGCCCGGAGGGCTCGGAGACCGGGCTGGGATTCGGCGGCCACGCTCAGGAGACGCTTGACCCAGCCCAGGAGGGACGAGGCCAGTGCCCCGGGGCGATCGTTCTCGCCCCCCGGGCCGTCCGGCGAGCCGGCCTCGCCCGGGTCGTTCCCCAGCCCCGCCGAAGCGTTGCCGGGGGCCGGCTGGGCGGGCGAGACCGAGGTGGTGGCCGAGCCCGCGGCCGAAATCCCCGGAACTCCCCCCGCCGAGGCGGACGTCGAATAGGCGGAATATCCGGAAATCTGCGTGGTCAGCGCCACCAGGAGACCGTTGAGGGTGGTCGTCAGCGGCCCCTGGCCCGAGGGCGAGGGTTCGCCCACGTTCGTCACCATCTGGATGCCGCCCGGCAAGGTCTGGAAGTCCAGGACCGCCTCGGTGCCCCCGCCCAGGAGATTCCCCTGGACCAGGTCGGTCGTCACGTCCTTCGACGCGGTGACGTAACTCGCGCCGAAGAGGAAATCCCCCGAGCCCACCCCGACCAGGTTCACCTGGTAGGCGCCCCGGCTAGCGTTGGGCAGGATCAGCAGCTCGCCGCTCCCGGAGCCGACGAAGAAGGCGTTCGGCACGTTGGTCGACATCATCCCTGCGTTGGACGTCACCTGGAGGCCGTTTGGTCCGGTGAGGGTGAAATCGATCGGGTCGACCGGGATGACCAGATAATCCCCGTTCAGGCCGAGATCCTTGATGGTCTGGTCGATCGTGGTCTGGTTGACCAGGAAGTTGACCTGGGCCGGGGACAATCCGGGATTCGACGTCCGGACGTCGGCGATCGCCTGGAGGTATTGCGCGAACTGGGCCTGGCCCAGGCCGGTCGGGACGGTCTCGGTGGGCGACTGGAAGCTTCCCGCCTGGATGAAGGCGGCCGAGTCGTATCGAGGGTCGACGGTGTCGGCGATCGCCAGCTTGATCGAGTTGACCTGCCCGGCCAGGACGGGGGCCGTGAGGGTGAGGACCGTGGTCAGGCCGTTCATCGCCAGGTTGATGCCGCCGTAACCGCCGCTGGGGCTGAATGTGTTATCGATGAAATACTGGCTGTTGGTCTGACCATTGATCGAGTTGACCGAGACGATGTCCCCGGTCCCGGCCGCGGGCGAGCCGGTGCCGGGCACTCGCGCGTAATCGACGCCGTTGATGAAGATGCCGAAGGCGTCGTTGAATGGGCTGCCGACGAACTTGTTATATTCCTCGGACGAGAAGACGTATCGAAGCTGGACGACATTCGTCTTGGGGATGAACTCGAAGGTGAGCACCGAGGCGTCGAGCGTGCCCCCGCCGACCAGTTGATCCAGGCTGGGGTCTCCCGGGACCTTGTTGACCCCCGACCTGGCGTTGTCGATGTTCGGGCCGGTGATGCCCGAGGCGTTGCCGTTGGTGAGGATCACGCCGCTATCGAATGGAGTGCCGCCGTTGCCCTTGGTGTCGAGGATGCCGGCCCCGCCGGCGAACAGGCCGGAAGCGATCGTCGCCCCGACATACCGCACGCTGCCCGGCACGACGCTGATCGTCGAGTTGTCGGGCCCGATCAGGGCGTTCGCCAGGTCGTCGGGCGTGACGAAGAGCGGGCTGGTGAGCGTCGGGGCGAGTGGCGTCGTCGTGACCTCTTTCGACGAGATGGGCAGGACGCGGAGATCCAGCAGGAACCGGCCGGTGCTGGCGCCGACGCCGCCGACCCGGATCGCGACGACCTGCCCGGGGGCCACCTCGAAGGAGGCGCGGCTGAAGCCCTGGTTATGGTTGTTCGTCGCGTTGTCCGGCGGGGCCTCGCCGTCGGGCAAGGTCAACGAGCCCTTCAGGAAGCTGTCGGGGGCCGAGGTCTGGGTGATGACGAGCAGGCCGGCCACGGGCGAGGTGTACAGGAAATCCCGGGTGTCGCCCGCCAGCGTGATCTCGCCCGACGCGGGGACGGCCGTGATCACCTGGGCGGCCGATCCGGTCCCGCCCTCGACGGCCAGGCCGACGCTGTACGAGCCGGTCGCCTGGGCCAGGCCCGCGACCCGGATATAGTACGCCTGGCCGACGGCCATCGCGAAGACCACCCGATTGTACACACCGTTCCCCGAGAG
>JAJYDH010000655.1 GCA_021777685.1 Planctomycetota bacterium
CGGCTCGGGAGCCTTCACGGGCGCCGGAGCGGGTGCGGGTGCGGGGGCAGGGGGTGGGGCCGGTGCCGGTCCCGGCGGGTTCTCGCCCGGCCTGGGCGGCACGGCGGGCGCCTCGTCCGCCCCCCCGGGGATCATCGGCGACCTGACCCCGGTCTCCAACGTCGGGGTCTCGGCCGCGGCCTCGACGCGATTTCCGAACCTCCCCACGCCCGTCCCGCCGCCGCACGTCCCCGGCGGCAATCCGGGGATCGTCGGCGCCAACGGCACGGCTTCGGTCCTCTTCAAGCTCACCGGGCTGAAGATCTCCGACAACCAGAGCCCGATCCCCCAGGATCGGTTCTTCACCTCGTTCAACTACTTCGACAACGTGAACGGCTCGGTCAACCGCGCCCAGATGTCGCCGGTCCAGAATCTCCAGATCTACCACGAGCTGTTCGGCCTGGAGAAGACGTTCCTCGACGGCAAGGCGTCGTTCGGGTTCCGGGTCCCGCTGAACACAATCTCGCTCAAGAGCACCGCCAACATCGCGGGGCTGGGCGGCTCGCACACCGCCCCGGGCGACCTGTCGTTGTTCACGAAATACCTCTTCTACCAGGACGAACGGTTCCTCCTCTCGACCGGCCTCCAGGTCCAGGTGCCGAGCGGCCCCGGGGCCTTCGCCGGGAACAAGTACTACAGCTACTTCCGCGACACCCAGATCCAGCCGTTCGTCGGCTACCTCTTCCGCAAGGACCGCTTCTACGCCCAGGGGTTCTTCTCGGTGAATGTGCCGACCACGTCCCAGGACGTGACCCTGATGTTCAACGACATCAGCCTCGGCTATTACCTCTACCGGTCGAACGACCCCAGCAAGTTCCTGACGGCGATCGTGCCCACCGCCGAGGCCCACCTGACGACCCCGCTCAACCACCGGGGCTACAGCGCGACCGACCTGGCCTCGACGCCCGACATCCTCAACATGACCTTCGGCACCAACGTCGTCATCAAGCAACGTTCGACGTTCTCGGTGGCCTACGTCACCCCCGTGACCGGCCCCAAGCCGTTCAACGCCGAGCTGGTCGTCCTGTTCAACTACAACTTCGGCAAGGTCGGCCGGGGACGCCTGCCGATCACCCCGCCGATCGTCCAGTGATCGCGGGCTGACTCAAGGGACGGGGTCCTGCCGCGGACGACCTCGACAGGGCCCCGTCCTGTTCCCATTCAAAGCCGGCTCACGACCTCGGCTTCGACTTCGATCGGAATGCCTGGAACGGGCGCGCGGACATGACCGTGGCCTTCGCGGCCTTCTTCGAGACGACCTTCACGGTCGCCTTCTTGGTGGATGTCCTTGAGGTCGAGGGCGTCACGTTGGTGTCGCGGACCGGGCCCAGGGTGTTGTTCGCGTTGACGTTATTCACGGACGTCGGCTCGGGCGCCTGATTGATGATCAGGATTCCAAACGCCCCGTTGCCCAGCGTCTGGCCGCCGATCCCCTGGCCGATCGCGTTGGCTTGCAGGAGAGTCCCGGTCGCTCCGGAGCCGGTCAGCAGCACGCCGCTCGAACCGTTCGCCGCGATGATGTTCGCCACCACTCGCGTCCCCTGCGCGTCGTTGACCACCAGCCCGTCGTCGAGGTTGCCCAGTCCCGCCGCTCCGGTGATGTCCGTGCCGATCTTGTTCCCCTGGAACAGGTTGCCTGTCGCCGCCGCGCCGAAGACTTGCACCCCGTCGTAGGTATTCCCCGAGATCACGTTGCCCATCCCCACCGACGACCCGCCCACGAAGTTCGCCGGCGACCCGTCGATGTAGACGCCCGCCCCGTTGGTCGCCGTCCCGTTGCCGAGGGCCTTGGTCCCCATCAGGTCGGTGCCGATCAGGTTGCCGGCGATCAGGTTGCCCGTGGCCGAGGTCCCCGCGATCATCGCACCGATCAGCGCGTTGCCCGAGATCACGTTGGTCGCCCCGAAGGACGAGCCGCCGATCTGGTTGAACGAGCCGTCGTTGATCAGGACGCCGATGACCTCGTTGGGGATGGCCGACTCGCCGAAGAGGTCGGTGCCGATCCGGTCGCCGAAGACCAGGTTGCCGGTCGAGGCCGCCCCGTCGATCCAGAGGCCGGCCCCCTGCGTCGACGAGGAGCCGTTGCCCGAGATCAGGTCGCCGGGGCCGACGATGTTGTTCGACGAGTCGGAGATGAGCACCCCGGCGATCGCGTTGCCGACCGCCGCGTTGCCCCGGAGGTTGGTGCCGATCAGGTTGGCCTGGATCAGGTTGAGGTCGGAGCCATTGCGGAGGGCCACGCCGGTCGAGCCGTTGCCCGAGATGACGTTGACGGCCCCCGGGCTGGTCCCGCCGATGGTCACGGCGGTCGATCCCTGGTCGAGCGAGACGCCGTCGACCTTGTTGCCGATCGCCTTGGAGCCGGTCGAATCGGTGCCGATGTAGTCGCCCGAGATGTAGACCGAGCGGGCCCCGACCAGCGAGATGCCGTCATTGCCGTTGCCCGAGATGACGTCGTGAGGGCCGACGAAGGCGAAGCCGGCCTCCTGGCCGATGAGGACTCCATTGGCCCCGTTGCCGCGAGCGGCCTGGCCGGTCGGGTCGAGGCCGATGTTGTCGCCGAAGATGCCGGCGGACGTGGCCTGCTGGCCGGAGATCTCGACCCCGTTGGCCACGTTGCCGGAGATGACGTTCCCCTGGCCGGCGGCGAAGGTGCCGATGATGGCGTTGGCGGCGGTGACGAGCACGCCATCGCCGGCGCCGGCGACGGTGGCCGCCGCGGCGACCTGGCCCGAGGAGACCGGCGCCGGGATCGATCCGTCGGCGCGGAGTCCGAGGTAGTTGCCGATGACGATGTCGCCGGGCGAGGCGAGTTCGACCAGCGGCCCGGCGAAGCCGAAGATGGCCAGGCCGTCGACCAGGCTGCCGCCCGAGTTGCCGTCGAAGACCAGTCCCGAGGCCGAGCCGCCGACGGCCCGGCCGTCGATCTCGACCAGGGGCTGGGTCGACTCGGAGCCCTCGAAGACGGCCTGCGAGCGGCCGTCGATGATGGTCAGCGAGGAGACGTCGGGCAGGGGCGTGAGCAGAGAGATGGTCGCGACGCCGGTGGAAGGGATGGCGAAGGTGATCGTGTGCACCGGGTTCAGGTCGGCGTTGAGGATCGCCTGCCGG
>JAJYDH010000656.1 GCA_021777685.1 Planctomycetota bacterium
CGAGATCGCCGTGGGGCATTTCCTGCTGGCGCAGCCGACATTCGTCCTGGGGAGCGAGGTCGAGGGGGGAGGCGGGACTTTCTCCCCGGCCGGAGCCTCGATGGTCCCGGTCTTCCTCGTCGGTCCGGGAACGCCCTCGACGGGCGATTACCTGATCTGCAAGTACATCGACAATCGCTGGGCCGCCGAGAAGATGGACGGCCGGGGCGGGGGCTACACCGGCCCGGTCGGCACGATCCCGCTGTGCTCGTGCACGCCGATCCCGGCCACGCTGTCGATGACGTCGCTGGACCCCAACTGCAACTTCCAGATGTTCCAGAGTTGCTCGATCCGGTATCAGGCCACGCCGGCCGATTATGCCCCGCTCAGGCTTCCGAGCATGATCTACCTGAGCGACGAGAGCTTCCCGGACCCGGTCGCAGGGGGGGCCCAGTTCCGCTATTATCTTGGATGCGAATATAACATGTTCACGCTCTCGCGGATCTATTCCGCTTCGCCCTACGGCTCCCCGTTTCACGACGGCATCCTCTACACCTGGGTCGTCGGCGGCTACGCGAACACCTGCGACCCCTTCCACCTCGATAGCGGGACGGCCTTCCCGGGGAGCGACGCGTCATGCTTCGTGACGATCGATGGGCGCTGACCTGCCCGAGATTTGAAAGCGTCCGCTGCCCGGTCTCGCCCTGCCCGGGGATGTCCGACCCTGGAGCCTGCTCGCATCTGGCGGCCCTGGTCGCCTGGCGGAAGATGTCGCCCGAGGAGCAGGTCGGCCGGCTCGGCTCGTCGCGTCCGACGATCGACCCGGCGGTCCGCGACGCCGTCAACGCCTGCCCTTCCCGGGGGCCGGTCCTGCCGATCTCGCTCCAGGACGACTGCGGCTGCCGGGGCAAGGAGTTATCCGAATGCCGCGAGGGCCGGGGCACGATCGCGGGCCGCGTCACTCTCCGCGATTGCCTGGCGTGCAAAGGGGAGAGGTGAATTGGCAGGGCGGGTGAGCGGAAGCGAAACCCGCCGGAGCAGGCCACGCCAAGCGTTGACGGGTTTCGCTACCGCTCACCCGCCCTACCACGTTCCATGCTTCGCCCGTCCGATCACTTCCGGAGCGATTCGAGCCATTCCTCGTCGAGTTCCTGGGCGGTCTTGCCGGTCAGTTCCTTGAAGGCGTCCATCTTGAACTGGCCCTCGCGCATCAGCTTGTTCAGCTTGAGGACGAGGTGTTTGTCGTACTTGTCGGAGACGTAGGCCAGGAAGCTGGCGGTGGTCCGGTAGCTGTTGTTGTAGTGGGCGCGTCGGGGGTTCACCGGGCCGGCCTTGCCGGGCTCGTAGACGAAGAAGCGGACGTAATCGGCGACCCCTTCGACCAGCCAGCCGGGGTTGTTGCGGCTTCGATAGCGCTGGATGACGTGGCAGGTCTCGTGGATCATCGCCCCGAGGTCGTCGGGGTGATCCTTGAAGAACTTGACCGAGCCCTTGATCCGGTTCCCGCCCGCCTCGGCCACACCGTTGTAGTCGGACTTGAGCGTCATCGTGATCTGCGTCGCCGGCCTGTACCCGTCGCTCTTGAGTTCGTCGTTGAGCCGGGGATACCACCGCTCGCAGAGGTGGGCGACCTTGTCGGCCCACTCCTTCATCTCGGGGGCGTCGGTGACGTCGACGGTGAACTCGATCGGATACCGGAACGTGGCCACGGGCTCGGCCGAGTCGATGGCGACCTCGCGGACGACGAGCGGATGGGAAAGGTCGGCGGCCGGTTTGATCCGGATCGCCCGGATCGATCGGTCCTTCGGGTCGAAGGTGGCCACGCCATCGTCGAACTTCGCGACCGCCTCGAAGTCCTTGCCGTCGGCGGAGACTTCGAGCGAGCCGGCCTCCAGCTTGTCCGAGCCGTCGGGACGGCCGGTCGTCACCTTGATCGATTTCAGGGCGACCGGCCTGTCGAGGGTCAGCGTGAACTGATCCGAGGCGGCCGGATTGGTCGCCGAGGCGAAGTAGGTCGCCGCATCGCCATCGAAGGCGAGCTGTCGAATTTGCTTCGAGGAGGTGCCGAGAGAAGATTCGACCGTCGCCGCGACCGGCTCCGGCGCTTCGGCGCCGAGGAGGGGGATCGGCGTGGCTGCGGTCAGGGCGGCGAGGATGATGAATCGCGATGGTCGCATGGAGCCCTCGGGGTGGCTGTCTCGATGGGAGATCTCGTCGCGGGCGATCTCCGGGCCCGGCCTCCCTTGAAGAGCGTCGGGGGCCGAGCTTCGGGCAACGAAAAAGCCCCCGGAGGGCCGGGGGCTGACGTTCGCCAGAGGCGCCGGGCGGATTCGAACCGCCGATGGAGGTTTTGCAGACCTCTGCCTTACCACTTGGCTACGGCGCCCGGTTGGGAGCACATAATCTTAGTGGACCGGTCCGGGCCAGACAAGGCGACTTTTCGTCCACGCCTCCTTGCCCGCCCATACGACCCAAGCGACCGTTCATTCTACTCGACCTTCATCATCGGCCCCAGGTTCGCCAATTCCTTGGGTTCGTCTTCCACGGTCCGGAACAAGAGGGACATCGGGTCGTCCCCCTTGTCCGGGATGAACACCTGGAAGCCGTCGTCCATCTCCCTGGCCGGATCGTCCGGGTCGGCGGCGAGTCGGACCACGATCGTCCCCTGCCTGTCGTCCGCCTTGGCCCTGCCGAGTATCCGGAACCGGGTCTTCATCCCGTCCGGGTCGTGCTCGCCCCGATGCTTACCGTAAATCCTCAACCAGAGACACTTGCCGGGCGCTTCCCCGAAGGCGTAATCGAAGTAGAAGAAGCTCGACATCCGAGGGGCAAGATCCTCAGCCGTCACCTCGGAGACCCCCGGCGGTTACTTCTCCGACTTCTGGTCATCCTTGCCGAGGGTGAGGCCGGGGAGGACGAAGCATAGGGCGAGTGCGACTGCCGCCGGGCACCGCTACGGATCAGGAACGGGGATGATTGGCCGAGCATCGGACGGGCCCTCGAGATGGGTGGAAACGCCCGAGACGTGACGACGAATTTGAGGCTAACCGCAATACCGTTGAACGAGCCATAAACGACGTCGAGGGCGGTCTTTCTGACTCCCTCTCCCCTTGTGGGAGAGGGTTGGGGAGAGGGGTCGAGGACCGTGGACGAAGCCAAGAACCCCTCA
>JAJYDH010000657.1 GCA_021777685.1 Planctomycetota bacterium
TCCGAGTGCGGAGACGACAAAGCGACCCGAATCGGGTCGCCGGCCGTCACCGGGCTGTCGGGAAACTCGAAGGAGGCCGTTGACTCAGCCGTCGTTTTCACGTCGGCGTCGTCATCGGCGACAAGGGAGATCTTAACGGATCGTGAGCGGAGGTCAATAACCTACTCCGGAATTTCTCTCGAACGCGCGGTTTCTTCTTCAGGAACTGTCGTGACGGATGGAGGCACCGGGCCGATCGGGGCGATGTTCGGGTTTCTGCTGGAGTCGTCGAGCTTCGAGGCTCGATAATGGTCACGGTGGGGTGATTCTAGCGGATCGGAGCACCCGGACGGGGTGCCTGGCATCCGGCAACAGTCGCTCATCGAAGCGCGGACGACCTATTCGAGCGAGTCTCGAGGCCCGAACCGGGCCAGGGCCGCCGATACCAGGGAGGGGGTTGATCGTGCCCGTCGCCATGCCCATCCAGACCGACTGGCTGAAGGACGTTCTCATCAATCGCGGCTACCTGGCCCGGATCAAGGGCGAGGCGATCAAGGTCTACCTGGTCATGGTCGAGGCCTGCGGGGGCGTACCTGATCAGAGCGTGACGATTAGCCTCAGCCAGTTGATGGGCCGGACGCGACTCTCGTGCCCCACGGTGATCGAGAGCCTCGCGAAACTCGAAACGCTCGGCCTGGTCGTCTCGACCACCCACGAACGGGGCAAGGTCAAGACTTACTATGTACCCGACCCGCCTTCAGACGAATTGGCTTAGTTAGGCCGACAGGCGACCGATCGATCGCCGTCAGCAGTCGTCCGGTCCCAGGGAGGGTGACCGTCGGCCATGGATTCACTCTTCTTCCGAGTCGAGCACGACCTGCTCCGTTCCGAGTCGTTCAAGACGCTCGGCGGTTCGGCGATCAAGGTCTACCTGGTGATCGGGCTCTATGCCGATTTCGGGACGGGCTGGGCCTATCCGAGCATCCGGACGATCGCGCAGCAAGCGGGCCTGAGCCGACAGACGGTGCTCGCGGCCATCGAAGACCTGGCCCGGCTGGGGCTGCTCGCGACGAGCAAGTCGAAAGGACGTTCGACCGCCTACAAGGTGATCCGCCAGGCCCCGGAACGGCCGAAGCCGTCGAAGAAGGGGAAGGTGTCCCAGGAACCTCCCCCGGCCGGTCCACTTTCTTTAGAGGATGATGCCGAGACCGTCCCAATTTCTTTAGACCCCACCCCCCGGAGTGGACCAAGGACTTTAGAGGCGCTGGCCCAGTTCCTCGGCCCGAGCGGCCCCGAGCCTGGGCCCGAACGAGAGCAGAGAACGAGAGAAGACATCACCAGCATCCCGATTCCGGGAACTCCCTTCCGACTGTCGGCCGAAGGACGGTTGCTTGTTGCTGTGGATTTGCAGGAACTGCTCACAGATCAGGGAATCCCCCGTCGCCTCGCCGAACGTCTCGCGGCGCAGAAGGACCCCGAGGACGTGGCGAAGGTCCTCCTGAACGCTCTCTATTTGCAGAGCCAGGGGAAGCTGCAGAATGGCCCCGGCTATATTCGGGCCGGGATCGAGGACGGATACGACCTCCTGCCCCAGGTCGCCAACCGGCTCGAAAGCCGCCGACGAGAGCTGGAATCCCAGCTGCGAGTCCTGGAAACCCGGCGAGAAAAGGCCCGCAAGGAGCAGGTCCAGGAGGCGGAGAACGCCGCGATCGCCCTCGTCATCGAGAGCCTTCCGCCCAGGGAGATTGATGAACTGATCCGCCGGGCCGTGGGAATGCTCCCCGAGCCGATCGTTCGCCGCAATCCCACCCTCAGCAACCCGTTCGTCCGGGGCAAGGTCTACGAGCTGGCGGGCGGGGAACCCCTGTCCTAGATCGTTTCATGACAGAGGTTTGCGCCCGATGATCAGGTCGCGGACCTGGCCGAGCATCCGGCCGTCTACGCGGGCGCGGCGGACGTGCTGCGGGAGATAGGAGCCGTCCATCGGGCAACTGATCCGCCGCTCGGGGAGGAATCCCGCGCCGACCACCGCGTTGTATCCTAAGAAAGCATGGTCCAGATAGCCGAACCCGGCCGGGAGATCCTTCTCGGTCTGGTTGGCGAGCAGCAGGGCGATCCTCCCGCCCGGACGTAAGGCGGCGAATGCGACGCGGGCCAGGACCTCCAGGAATGACGTCCAGGAGGCCAGTGGGACGTCCGCCGCGCCGCTTTCGGCGTATCGGCGGGCTAGCATGGTATGATAAGGTGGATCGCAAAAGACCAGATCGCATCCGCTCGCCTCGGGCGGCAATCCAGAGCTTACGTCATTGGTTTTGACTTCTGGCCGGACCGGGCGGATGTCGTACGCAAGGCATCGGCGTCCCATCGACTCGCAGACGTCGAGCGTCGTCCCTCCGCCGGCCATGGGGTCGACGACCAGGGCACCGGGGTCGGTGAAGTAGTGGAGGGTGTGGGCGACGATCCCCGGCGGGATCGAGCCGGGATGGGGGATTCCGAAGGCCCGGTCGTGCTTGAACGACCAGACGTCGTAGGGGGTCGGCCGGAAGCCGGAGGTGAAGCGATCGCGCCGCCGGAGGTCTTTATAGGCGGCGTGGATGGATTTCGACCCGGCGTCGATCTGGGCAACTCCGCTCACGGCGCGAGGGTCGCCGGACCGGGCGACCCGCCAGATGGCCCGGGCCTGGCGATAGAGGTCCTTGCCGCCGAGCCCGATCGATGCCGCGATGGCAGAATCGGTGCGGCCGGCCCGATCGTCGGAATTCCGACGATCGGCAAATTCGGAAGGCTCGTTGCCCCGTCGGAGATTGTCGTGGCTCCGCCCTCGGGCCTTCTCGGCGAGCATGGCTTCGAGGGCGTCGGCCTCGCGCATGAGCTGGCTGAACGTTTTGCGGCGCTGGCGGTTATATTCGAGGACGGCTCGCCGTCGGTCGTCCTCGGTCTCGATCGACCGGACCTCGCAAGGGAGTTCGGGCAGATCGAGCAGCCGGGCGCAAGCGAGCCGTCGATGTCCCGAGATCACCTCCCAACCGATCCCCGACGGGGTGACGACGAGTGGGACGAGCACGCCGTGGGCCTGAATGCTCGCGACCAGGTCGCCGATCTCGACCTCGGGTTCGCCGTAAATCGACAAGCTGAAAGGATTTGGGTGGATATTTTGGGTGGCGAT
>JAJYDH010000658.1 GCA_021777685.1 Planctomycetota bacterium
TCATCCTCCCCGAAGTCTTCCTCAAGGCCGTCGCCGTCGCCCGCAATCTCGGCCGGCCTCTCGACGGACTGACTACGATCAACCTTGATATGATCACGGGCTATCGCTCCCGCTGGAACGTCCTCCAACGCCCCACATCGCACGGTATCGAACTCATCGGCCGCCACGAACTCCTCATTCCCTTGCTCCATGCCTGTGTCGCCGATACCCTCTCGCATCCTGCTTTGCCGAACCAGGCCGCGACGACCGAGCCCGAGCCGCTACCGACCCGATCGCATCCCGCACCAGGCACGAGGCCCCCGGCACTCTCGAATCCATGGCCATCGTCCCGGTCGGATTCCGACCTCGCCACTCTGGTCGCCACCTGGGGAACCCCGCGCATCCTGGTCATTGGCGACATCCTCCTCGACCGTTACACCTGGGGCGACGCCGACCGGATCAGCCCCGAGGCCCCCGTCCTCGTCCTCCGAGCCGATCGCACCGAACACCGGCTCGGCGGGGCCGCCGCCGTCGCCCGCTTGCTCCGGGGGCTCGACGCGCAGGTCTCATTGGTGGGGGTGATCGGCGACGATCCGGAGGGAGCGATTGTGGACCGGCTTCTCGACGACGCCGAAATCTACCGCCACGCCGTCCGTCCTGAGCCCGGCCGTGTCACCCCCCTCAAAGAACGCCTCATGGGCCGCGCCCGCGATCGCCAGGCTCAGCAAATTCTCCGCGTCGATCGCGAGTCCCCCACCGACCTCGACCCGACCACCGAAGCCGAGTTCGCCCGCCTCTTGCCCACGCTCATCGCGGCCCACGATGTGGTCCTGGTCTCGGATTATGCCAAGGGGACCTGCACCTCCGGCTTCATCGCCTCCCTGATGGCTCAGGCCCACGCGATTGGCAAAGCGGTCCTCGTCGACCCGGCCCGAGGCATCGACTACGCCCGCTATCAGGGTGCCCAAGCCATTACCCCCAATCGAGCCGAGGCCGGACAAGCCGTCGGTTGGCGGATCGCTCGCCCGGAGCAGGCTCTGAGCGCCGGACGCGAACTCTGCCACCGATTCGACCTCGGGGCCGCAATCGTCACCCTCGACCGCGACGGCATGGCCCTGACCACCTCGGAGGGTTTGGAATCCCTCTACCCGACCAGGCCCCGACGCCTCTGCGATGTCGCCGGGGCCGGCGACATGGTCCTCGCCGCGCTCGGCATCGCCACCGCTTGCGGCATGACCCTCGACCAGGCCGTCCGATTCGCCAACGTCGCCGGCGGCCTGGAAGTCGAACGCATCGGCGTCGAGCCGATCTCCCGGGCCGAGATCCTCGCCGAACTCGACCCCAGGCGTGCCACGGCTCCCGGGAAAGTCCTGGCATTGGCCGATCTCCTCCCTCGGATCGAGGCCCGTCGTCTCCGGGGCGAGCGGATCGTCCTCACCAACGGCTGTTTCGACCTTCTCCATCCCGGCCATCTCCGGTCCCTCGACGAGGCCGCCGCCCTCGGCGATTGCCTGGTCGTCGCCCTCAACGGCGATGCCGGCGTCCGCCGCCTCAAGGGACCTGGACGCCCCATCCTCGACCAGGACGCACGCTCCGCCATGCTCGCCGGCCTCGCCAACGTCACCTACGTCACCCCCTTCGATGACGACACACCAATCGAGCTGATCCGCGCCCTCCGCCCCGACGTCCTGGTCAAAGGCGGCGATTATACCCCCGACGAGGTCGTCGGCCGCGAACTGGTCGAATCCTACGGCGGCTCCGTCGTCATCGCCCGGCTCGTCGACGGCTGGTCCACCACCGATCTTGTCCGCCGCATCCGCGGCGACCACCAACCCGATGACTGAACGGCCTCAGCGACGCGCGAGCGACGAGGCCGACGAAGTGACCATCCGTACGACGACCGGGAGGGCCGATGCCCCGAGACCTGATCCTCAAGTGCCCCCTCAGCCCCGGCGACATCCTCATGATGACCGCCGCCGTCCGCGACCTCCACATCGCCCATCCCGGTGCCTTCCGCACCGATGTCCGCACCCCCGCCGAACAGATCTGGGAGAACAACCCCTACATCACCCGCCTCGGCGACGACGAACCCGGCGTCGAGGTCATCGACATGCAGTACGACCTGATCCACCGTAGCAACGACGCCCCCTTTCATTTCATCCACGGCTTCGCCCAGCACCTCGAACGCACCCTGGGGGTCGCCGTACCCCTGACCAAGTTTCGCGGCGACATCCACCTCGGGCCTATGGAAAAGGCCTGGGTCAACCAGGTCCAGGAGGAACCCATCGCCTGGAACAATGACTTCTGGATCATCATGGCTGGGGGCAAATATGACTTCACCGCCAAGTGGTGGGACCCGACCCGCTACCAACGCGTCGTCGACCACTTTGCCGGCCGGATTCAGTTCGTCCAGTGCGGCGAGGCCAGTCACTGGCACAACCGCCTCAACGGCGTCATCGACCTGGTCGGCAAGACCGACATCCGCCAGTTCATCCGCCTCATGCACCACGCCGTCGGCGTCCTCTGCCCCGTTACCTTCGCCATGCACCTGTCCGCCGCCGTCGAGACCCGACCCGGTCGCCCCCGAAACCGGGCCTGCGTCGTCGTCGCCGGTGGCCGCGAACCCTCCCAGTGGGAGAAATATCCCCATCACCGCTTCCACGAGACCAACGGTGCCCTCGACTGTTGCGACGACGGCGGCTGCTGGAAATCGCGCTGCCAGCCCGTCGGCGACGGTGACCTCAAGGATCGCCCCGAGGCTCTCTGCCCCCGACCGATTCAAGTGGCCCCGGAACTGGTCATCCCCCGCTGCATGGACCTGATCACCGCCGACGACGTCATCCGCTCGATCGAACTCTATTACGAGGGCGGCGCTTTGACTTACACCGGCCCCGGGCCCGGGGCCTGATACCCCGGACGCCCCTATCCAGAGAATCCTTCATGGAACTTCACGACTTTCGTATCCTCGCCGACGGCAAGACCCAAACGGTCTCCCAGCTCATTGATCGACCGGAGCCGATCTTCCCGGCGCCGCCCCGCGTCGGCCTCGTCATCGGCACCTTCGCCTCTGTCCCTTATATCCACCTCCAGCTCGAAGCCCGGCGCCGCTTCTATCCCGATACGCCGCTACTCGTGCATGACGATGCCAGCAGGCAGCCCTCG
>JAJYDH010000095.1 GCA_021777685.1 Planctomycetota bacterium
GTCCTCACGATCGTCTCGGCCCGGTTCCATCTGCCCATCGAGCCGTTGATGGCCCTCTGGGCGGCGGCCGGATCGTCGCGATGGGGACTGAACCCATCACTCGATCCCGAACCGACCGTTCATTCGCCCGAGGGGGAGTAATCCCAGTAATCGATATTGGCAGAGATCGCTTCCGCCTCCTCATCCTCGACGTAGCGTCCTAATTGAACACGCGCGTCGTTGATCTTCCCGATCAGGGTTGGAGATAGGTAATCCTTCAATGCCTCAAGGAGGGCGAGCCGGCCCTTCTCGTCGGGAGGCCCGCCATCCGAATCTCCGAAGAAACCGCCGATCTGATCGAGTGAGACGGCGAGGTTCTCGAGGATGCTCCATGCCGCCAGAAGATCGGGCTTGGAGACCTTGACCGGCGCGGCCTCGCCCCGAGGATCGATCGTCGGAAGTCGGTTCATTCGAACGTCTCCTTAAACGTTGTCGAATCCTTCAGGGTCGCGATCCTTCAAGTCCACGTCGCCACGCAGGAAATATTCGGCCTTGCCCGTTAACGCATTCATCTGCTCTTCAACCTCGCCCTCCTCCGCATTGAATTCTATGTACGCATTGCCTTTCCCCCGCTTGAGGCGATATCGAGCTTCCGCGTCGCGCGGGCTGTAGGGGGCTCCGTTCGCGTGCTCCACGAACACTTTGTTCTGATCTTGGGCCTCGATTTCATCATCAATGAGGATCTTGTCCCTGCTGCTCTTGCGGGTGTAATGCCGCACGCGGATCATTTTTCGGGACCCCAGTCAGGTCGTTCGAATCGGGGAGCAACCCGTCTTCCGACTCGCGACATGGTTCGATTGTCCCGCGTGCGGGCGGATCGTTCAACGTCTACCATCCGGGCTCAGCCCCGGCTGCCGACGACGTCGAAGGTGTCGGGGTCGTAGGCTAGCTTCTCGTGGGGGGCCGGGGCGGGCCGATCCCTCTTCAGGATCTGCTGGGACGCCAGGACCGTCCCGCCGATCACGCCGGAGACGCCCACCCAGGCGGCCGTCTTCCAGATCGTCTCGATGGGGGTGTCGACGACGTTGTAATCCCGCGTGGCCACCCAGGCGACCAGCATCGAGGCGATCGGCACCACGACCCCGACGCCGAAGGCGACCCCGGCCGGCGACCGCGACTCGTCCCGGGGCAGGGTCAGCCCCATCTCCAGGGCCTTCATCCGCTCGGCGTGCTCCCTCTCGCGGAGGAACCGGGCGTGCTTGAGGGCCAGGGCGGTCGGGACGATGATCATCGGGATCATCATCGCGACGATCGGGATCAGCAGGACATTCATCGGCATCGGACCCTCCGAGGTTCGGCCGCGACAGGTCGCGCGGCCCGGGATCGATCATAACAGTAACGCAAGATTCCGGCCGGCCGTCGCGGTAAGATGCCGGCTCTCTTCCTCTGGTTCTCTCCCATCCGACCCGACCGGAGCTTCCGAAGATCATGGCACGCGACCACCTCTTGGCGATCGACCAGGGAACGACCAGCACTCGCGTCGTGGCCTACGATTCCCGGCTCCGGCCCGTCGGCCAGGCCCAGGCCGAGGTCTTGCCCACCTTCCCGAAGCCCGGCTGGGTCGAGCACGATCCGACGAAACTGGTCGATTCGGTCGGACCTCTGGTCACAGGAGCATTATCGGCGGCGAGGATCGGCGCGGATCGGGTCGCGGGGATCGGCCTGACGAATCAGCGGGAGACCACGGTCCTCTGGGACCGCGCCACCGGCCGGGGGGTCGGGCCGGCGATCGTCTGGCAGGACCGCCGGACGGCGCCGTTCTGCGAGAAGAACCGAGACCGTCGCGGCTGGATCGCCGGTCGGACCGGGCTGGTGCTCGACCCGTACTTCTCGGCCACCAAGATCGCCTGGCTGCTCGACCAGATCCCGGGGGCCAGGGACCGGGCCGAGGCCGGCGAGCTGGCGGCGGGCACGGTCGACAGCCTGCTGATCTGGCACCTGACCGGCGGATCTCGCCACGTCACCGACGCGACCAACGCCTCGCGGACCCTCCTGATGGACCTCCGGACGCTCGAATGGGCCGATGACCTCTGCTCGTTCTTCGACGTCCCCCGACAAATATTGCCCGAGATCCTGCCGAGCGTCGGCGATTTCGGCAAGACGCGAGGGCTGGGCTATTTGCCCGACGGCCTGCCGATCCGGGGCGTCGCGGGCGACCAGCAGGCGTCGCTGGTCGGGCAGGGGTGCCTGGAGGCGGGGCAGGCCAAGTGCACCTACGGGACCGGCGCGTTCCTCCTGGTCCACACCGGGGGCGAGGTCGTCCCCTCGACCCGGGGCCTCATCACGACCCTGGCCGCGAGCCTCGACGCCGGCTCGCCTCAGTATGCGCTGGAGGGGAGCGTCTTCATCGCCGGCGCGGCGGTCCAGTGGTTCCGCGATGGCCTGAAGGCCGTCGGCGCCGCCCCCGAGGTCGACCGGCTCTCGGAGTCGGCCGACCCCGACTCGGGCGTCCTCTTCGTCCCCGCGCTGACCGGCCTGGGTGCCCCTTACTGGGAGCCGGAGGCCCGGGGGACGATCTTCGGCCTGACCCGGGCGACCTCCGTGGCCGACCTCGCCCGCGCCACGCTGGAAGGCGTGGCGTTCCAGATCCTCGACCTGATCGACGCGATGAACGCCGACCTGCCCGTCCCCTTGCGCGACCTCCGGGTCGACGGCGGGATGGCCAAATCGGACCCATTCCTCCAGTTCCAGGCCGACCTGCTCGGCCTGCCGCTCCAGAGGAGCCCCCAGCCCGAGTCGACCGCGCTGGGGGCCGCGCTCCTGGCCGGCCTCGGGGTGGGCCTCTGGCCCGATCCGGCCTCCGCCGCCGCGCTGCTCCAGGAAGGAGGCCAGGTCTTCACCCCCCGGGAGGACGAAGCCTGGCGAGGCGCCGCCCTCGGCCGATGGCGGCGGGCCGTCGAGAGCGTCCGGGGCCATTATCGAGAATCGCGGTGATCCCACCGCACCCGGTCTGATCGGGCAGCGCCTCGGTCGAGCCCCCCCGCTCCGAACCTTACTTGATCTGGATGTGGCGATATTCCATCTGGCCTCGGTCCCCTTCGAGCCCGATGGGGCCGGTCTCCGGGAGCTTGAACTCGGCCTCCAGGACCTCGCCGTTGCAGGTGCAGCGGGCCACGCCCCCCTTGACCACGACCTCGATCTGATTCCAGTCCCGCGGCCTGTACTTCTTCAGATCCTTGTAGGGGCCCGCCACGGGATAGTCGCGGCACTGGAGCTGAGGCTTGCGGATGAAGATGCCGCTGTCGGCATTGACGCTGGCGCGGAATTCGAGCCTGAGCGTGAAGTCCCCGGGGAACTCCTCCACGGTGTAGAGCGACGAGATGAGCCGCTCCCGGCCCCTGGGAAAGTTGACGGTGAGGATGCCATCGCGGGCCGAGTACCGCCCCGCGTCGCTCGACTCGGCCTTGCCGTCGAACTTCTCGACGACCTCGCCGGCCCTGGGGGAGTCGCGGTCCGTCCTGGCCCGGAAGCACCAGCCGGTGAGGTCCCGGCCGTTGAACAGGCTCCTGAAGCCGGGGTCCGGCTGCCAGTCGTCGGCATGGGCGGCGCCCGCGAGCGAGGCCGCCAGGAGGGCGGCGAGGGAGAGTCGCATCTTCATGGATGTTTTCCTGGGGGACCTGTCCGGGGCCAATCGACGAGACGAGACCTGGACCCGCCCGATGATCCCCGCTCGATCGCGCGGGGACAAGGGGCGGCCTCCCAGGTGAGGACGGTCCTTCGCGCGGGCCCGGCTCCCGGAAGCCGCGCCACCCCCCGTTTCGCCGATCCGTGCCGATGATCCTCGTGGCCTGGCCGCTCCGTCGATTGGTGTTTGCAAAACTTTACGTCTCTGCTACATTCCCGCTCCTCACCGACCCACGCGTATCTCCCCCCCGGAAAGCAACGGTCCCATGAGCCAGATCGCCGGAAACATGGATGCCCGGTCCGAAGTCAACCTGGACGACTCGACGACTCGGAGGCTGGGCGACCTCGTCGCGGTCCTCCGCCCGAGTCAGTGGGCGAAGAATGTGTTCGTCCTGGTGCCGGTGCTGTTCAGCGAGAAGGCGTTCTACCGGGACGAGCTCCTTCGATCGGTGATCGCGACGGCCTGCTTCTGCCTGCTCTCCAGCGTCGTGTACATCACGAACGACCTGATCGACCGCCCGGCCGACCGGTCACATCCCCGGAAGCGGCGGAGGCCGATCGCCAGCGGCCGGGTCGGCGCCGGGACGGCGGTCGGCCTGGCGGTGGCGCTGGTCCTGGTGTCGACCGGGGTCGGGTCCTTGTCGCTCCCTCGGCCCTTCCTCGGGTTCGCCCTGGCCTACCTCGTCAACAGCATGGCCTATTGCTTCTGGCTCAAGAACGAGGTGATCCTCGACGTCATCGTCATCTCGCTCGGGTTCGTCCTCCGGCTCCTGGCCGGTTGCGCGGCGATCGGGGTCGAGCCCTCCTCCTGGATCATCGTCTGTGGCTTCAACCTGGCCCTGGTCCTCGGGTTCGGCAAGCGGAGGTCGGAGCTGAACGTGGTCGACGACCCGGGCGGCTTCCGCCGCGTCCTGCTCAAATACACGCCTTCGAAGTGCGACATCCTGCTCGCCAGCTCCACCGCCGTCTGTCTGGTCTCCTACGCGCTCTACACCGTCTCGCCCGAGACGATCGCCCTGCACAGGACCAGCTCGCTGGTCTACACGACGCCGATCGTCGCCTATGGCCTCTACCGCTACCTGTTCAAGGTCCTGGAGGGGGCCGGCGACGGGCCCTCGGAGATCCTGGCCGGCGACCCGGTCTTCCTCGTGACCATCCTGGCGTGGGTCCTCGCGGTCGTTGGCATCCTCGCGGCCCGTTGAACCGACGGCGTCCCGTCGACCGGAATTCTCACCTGGAGTGGCAACGATGGGGATGATCCGAGGGATCGGACTGCTGGCGGCCTACGCCGTCGGCGCGGTGTTCGTGACGGCCTGCTGGACCGAGTACGCGGGCACGGAAACCTTCGACAACAGGTACAGCAGCATCGTCGCCATCTCGGACGGCACCGCCCCGATCCCCTTCGTCCGGCGGAGGCTGGTCTTCGACGTCGCCCGGGCCGTGGTGAAGCTCGTGCCCGACGCCGCCTGGCGCGCCGTCGAGGGCTCGCCGCCGGTCAAGGACCTCGCGCGTCGATTCGATTGGCCGGAGGCCGACCTCCCCATCCTGCTGACGACGACGGCCTTGATCGCGCTCTCGGTGTTCGGGTTCATGCTCGTCGCCCGGGCGACCGTCGCCCGGCTCTACCGGACGCCCCCGTGGCTCCCGGGCCTCGCGGGGCTGGTCCTGGGGCTGATGCTGATGGGGGGCGGGGGCGACCGCCACTACCAGTGGTATCCCTACGACTTCCCGAATGCGTTCGTCACCTCGCTCACCCTGGCCGGGTTCCTCGCCGGGAGTCCCTGGGCGTACCTCAGCTTCGCGGCGGCGTGCTACAGCAAGGAGACGGCGTTCACGCTGATCCTCGCCCGCTGGCTGCTCCTGCAAGACCGCCGGGCCTGGCGGGCCTACGTGCCGCTGGCCGTCATGGCGGCCTTCTTCGTGCTGGTCCAGTTCCGGCTCCGGATGCTGTATCACAGCGTCGACGGCGAGGGGTTCTGGATGTTCAAGCGGAACATGGGGATGCTCGCCAAGTTCGTGCTCTTCCAGTCGTGGGTCCTGATCGCCTGGGGCGTCTGCCTGGTCCGGATCGGCAAGGCCTGGGGCCAGTTCCCCCGGCAGCTCCGGCGACTCTCCGCGATCCCGCTCCTGCTCGTCTCGGCGGGCGTCTTCAAGGGCTGGCTCGAAGAACACCGTCAATATGCCGAGTGCCTGCTCATCTTCGGGCCGATGCTCCTCCAGTGGGCCCTGATCGAGCTGGGGCTCGGCCGCTGGATGGAGCCGAGAGACGCCGGGCCGGTCGACCGCGAGTCGTCCCGAGGCATGGAGCCCGGGGCCGACGGGCGCGAGATTCGGGTCGATCAAGACTCGTCGTCGCCGGTGGCTTCCGAGCCGGCCGGGGCGACAGAGAGCCGAGGGTCCCATCACCACCGGCCCCTTGCCGACCATGCCGCCGTCGGGCCAGAATCGACCGATCGCCACTTCGCGTGAGACGCCGCTCATGCTGGACAAGGGTTCGGCCATCGTCCTCGGCCCGCTCGTCCTGACGCTGGCGGCCGCGCTCCAGGCCGGCGTCGGCGACGACACCCCGTATCCGGGCTGCGCGAAGATCTTCGACGGCCGGAGCTTCCGGGGCTGGGAGGCGGACCCGTCGACCTGGAGCATCGTCGACGGCTCGATGAGGGGCGTCGGCGGCGGTTCCCGGCTCGCGTACACGGCCGCCGATCACGGGAGCTTCCGCCTGATCTTCACGGCCCGGATGGCGCCCGTCAACGGCGACCACCTCGGCGTCCTCTTCTGGGGAGATCGCCCGAAAGACCTCGCCAGACCCAAGATCGACAACGCCGGCTGGATTCAATTCATGCCGCCGTTCGGGGGGATGTGGGACTATCACCCGCCGAAGCACCGCAACCTGCCCCACGAGACGCTCGCCAGGGGCTCCAGGGACTCCGCCCGCTGGAGCACGACCGAACTCCTCTGCAACCTGGAAAAGGGCACGATGCGGGCCGCGGTGGACGGGGTCGAGATCGTCCGCTACGCCCACCCCACGCCCGGCGAACGCCAGGACCCCGAACGCCGGATCATCCCCGGCCCGATCGGCATGTTCCGCCACGGCGGGGGGGCGTCCGAATACAAGGAGATCTACCTGGAGGACGACCCGAAGGAGGACAGGCTGATCACCGTCCGGTGACGGCGGGCCGGGTCGAGCCCGGCCCTCGGCGCTACTTCGAGGCCGGCAAGGCCGCGAAGTCCCGCCAGCGACGCTCGATCGTCTCGGGCGCGGGGACCCCCCCGTGGACGAACAGGCCGTATCGCAGGCGGAGCGGCGAGCCGGGGCGGATCTCGATCGGCTCGTCGAGGGTCGGGCTTGCCCCCATCCAGCCGTCGGCCCGGACGTGGAAGGCCGGGGGATGCCGGGGGTTCGAGGGGTGGTCCATCAGCGTCAGCCCCTCGGCCGTTCGCGGCGCGATCGGCCCCGAGTAGTCGACCCATCGGGCGTGCTTGCGGAAGGCCCCTCGCGGCCCCTGCTCCCCCTCGTCCCCCTCGGAGTTGCGGATGCGCCCGCCCCCGTCGAGGATGCCCATCGACCTGGCGACCCGCACCCCGATCGGCCCGAACGCCGTCGCCCCCAGCGTGACCGGGTTCTCCGGGGCCTCGAACTGGAGGTCCAGGATCAGCAGCCAGTCGGCCCCGTCCAGCGGCCGGGCCGACACCCCTCGCCGCTCCTTCATCAGGACCTTCCCGCCCGCCCCGACCCAGTCGTTCTCGGCGATCACCCCCGACGAGTCGTCGCCGTCGTCAAGGCGGACGATCCGCCGGTGGACGACCCGGGCCGGGCTCCGATCCCCCCAGAAGTCCTCGCCCCCGACGCTGAAGTGTCCGACCCAGACCGAGGTATGGTGGCTGTGCGAGACCGGGTCGTGAGGGTGCCCCATGCGCGTGAGCGACCGGCCCGAAGGCCCGACGATCGGGAACAGGAACGGGCGTCGGAGGGTCGGCCCGAAGTGGTAGGCCGTCAGCTCGACACCGTCCCGGGTGAGCGAGACCCGGTCATCCGGGAGGGGGATGGCCTGCATTCGGGGGACCGGCCTGGCGTCGGGCAGGTCCACCTGGCCCCGCGCGGCCGAGGATGACAGTGCCACGATCAGGCCGACGAGCAGGCCGGGGAGGTCGGGCGAGAACCCGCCCCGGCCACGCATTCCTCGCTCGCCACGATGCGAGCCCACGTCTCTTCGCATGGTGATGCCTTCCGCGGCTCGGACCCGGTCGGCCCGTCTCGAAGACCCCGTGGCTCCATCGTAAGCGCGAATCTGGTCTGGAGGAACAGCAGCCTTAGGCTGGGTCGTGATCAGCCTACGTCATTGCCAGGAGGTTGACGATGTCACCCATGAGATGAGAGATTTGAGGTCTCGTCATCTATCGATTTTTTAGGAGAGCCTGACGTGTATCAACGAGCAAGATTACGGGCGAAAATCGATAGTTGGCCAAGAAGATTAGAAAATCTCGTCTGCGTTGGAGCAACTCGAAAAATGCCTCGGAGATATCCAGCAGGCGTTCGTTCATTTGGAGGCAAAATGGCATTACGGATGACGTGCTTCTCAAATTGTTCGAAACTATGCCTGCTTCGATGAGCGATGCAATTTCTGATAACGTGACTTTTATGCAGTGCGTCTTGGTACGGCTGAGCTAGGTCGCTAAAGGGCCGGCCACCACGAAAGAATATCTTGGATCGCTCAACAGTTCTTTGATAGGGAATCCAATCCACATAATTTTTCCCCGGGCCGATTATTAATTCTCTAGCGATGCTATGAGAACGAATTTCTAATCTTGGCAATACATCATCTCTTTCAGACTCGCACCCTCTATCCTTTATGAGCAATCCCAAAAACAATTCTTCAATAAATTTCTCTGTTGCAACATGTCCGCTCAAAAATAAACCTTCATACATGCTGAGGGCGTCTCGTTGCGAGAGAGATCCACTCTGGATCAGCCCCTCAATATTATTGCTCGTCGCTTCGAGTGACCTGTATCGGCGTATCAGTTTCTCCGCCAAGGTCGAACTTTTCTTGGGCACCTTCCATCATCCCCGAGATAAACTTCAGCCGAATTTGACGGCTTGAAGCGTGAGAGGTCCCACCACGAAGCACTTTTGCCATTTCTTCGTCGAATCTACCGTGCTGAATTTCGTCGGATGCAGCAAGTGCGGCATTCACTGCCTTTGGCGTTAACGGCCTTGGTGTCATCGGCTCCAAGACGCTTTTGATGCCATACATTTGGTCGTAGTAAAAACTGAAGAGGGTATTAAACAGAGCCTTTCGAGAGAAAACGGTTTTAGGAAGAGTGTCCCCTATGGTTCGGTCGATTGTGTGCATGACTAGCCTAAATCTATGGGACATCGTGTCTGATTGTGGTTGTGAAAGTCTATTGTCATATAAATCATAAGCCTTGTCGATAACGGCGCGGCTCCTCGAATGAATACCATCTATCATCAAAATCAGCAGATCGCTGGTTTCTTCGACTTCCAGCATTCTGGCGATATCTGATTCATTGAATACTTTCCAGTTTCTCCATCTTGATAATTGTTCGTATGCGAGTGCATATGATAAATTCTTGAAATCGCCATAAAACTTAGCGTTTCTCAATTCTTGATAATTCAATTTAATCCCGGTTGCATTCATCCGCGCGAAGATTTGAAGTACTTCTGTATCGTCTGTGTCAGATGGAAGCACGTGAACACTAAATTCATATCCTAGTATTTTTCTCCGTAAGTCGGCGGGCAACTCCTTGAACCCTTTCCCAGCGAGTTCTGTATTGTGGGTTTTTCTGACCTCGAATCGATCCCTCTCGACATCGTAGTCTGCAAGAGCCTCGGGCTCGATGTACGTTAGAAGAGTGCGTAGGCGCTGCTGCCCGTCAACTACTTCTCTACTTGGCTCCAAGGTATGTAGGTTTGTCTGCTCCCGCACGAAGACGATGGGGATTGGGAGCCCCCTGGCAATAGTGTCGATAAAATAAGATTTGGCGGCGGCTTCCCAGACGGGCCTCCGTTGGAAGCTAGGACTGAGAACTAATGTTTTCGCTCTCTGCCAGGAGAGGAAGTCACTGGTCCGGTAAATCGTCTTCGTGATACTCGATGGCATTCTGTTTCGATCACGCTCGTCGTGGCAGATTTTCTCGCTCTCAAGATCCCTTACGGCGATTCTATTCGAGCTGAGCTTTCTTTCCCAGACGAAAACTCGGAAGGTTGTTTCGGGTCAGGAATATTGAGTCGTCGGGGTCACGATTGAGCCGTCGGGGTCAGGTTGAGGCGTCGGGGTCACGTTTGGTTCTTGGGTTTTTCGCTCGCCAGCGAAGTCCCGTAGGCCGAATCTCGCCCCTACCCTCGTCACTCGTTCGCCTTCAGGGGACGGACCGGCCACGGCTCGACCTGGTTCCGGCCCGCCCACTCGGCGTATTTGGCGGCGAGCTGCTCGACCTTCTCGGGCATCTTCGACGCGAGGTTGTTCATCTCGACTCGGTCCCGGGAGATGTCGTACAGCTCCCAGGGCCCTCGGAACTTGGCGACGAGCTTCCACTGGCCGGCCCGGACGGCCTTGTTCCCCTCGTGCTCCCAGAAGATCGCGTCTCGGTCGATCGGCCGGCCCTCGAACGCCGGGCGGAGGCTCCGGCCTTCGAGCGGGGGGGCACCGCCGGGGTAGGTCGCCCCGGCGAGGTCGACGCAGGTGGCCATCAGGTCGATGATGTGCCCCGGCTGCTGGCGAAGCTCCCCCTTCGACGCGATCCCCGCCGGCCAGTGGGCGATCAGCGGGGTGCTGACCCCTCCCTCGTGGACCCAGTGCTTGTACTCGCGGAACGGGGTGTTCGAGACGTTGGCCCACCCCCGGCCGTAGGCGACGTAGGTGTCGGCCGGGCCGGGCATCGCCCGCCGGCCCATCCGGACCGGGAACCCGTCGCGGGTCTGCTTCGGCACGCTCCCGGCGGCGGCGAACTCTTCGGGCCTCATCGCGGGGAAGGTCGGCCGGTCGGGCCGGTCGACGTCCGGGTGGCCCTCCTCGGCCTTGCGGCCCATCTGCTCGGCGCACGCGCCGTTGTCCTGGAGGAAGAGGATCAAGGTGTTCTCGAACTGCCCGGTCCGCTTCAACTCCTCGACGATCTTGCCGACCCCCCGGTCCATCCGGTCGACCATCGCCGCGTAGACTTCCATGCAGGCCGCCTCCCAACGCCTGTCCTCGACCTTCGACCAGTCGCCGGCCCGTGGGGTCAGGCCCTGGGCCGGGTCGACCAGGCCGAGGCGGGCGGCCTTCTCGAAGCGGCCTCGGCGGATCGGCCCGTAGCCGGCGTCATACTTCCCTCGATAGCGGGCGATGTCCTCGGGCAGGGCGTGCATCGGCCAGTGCGCCGCGGTGAAGGCGACGTAGAGGAAGAAGGGCTTCTCGGCGTCGTCCCGGGCGTGATCGCCGACGAAGCGGGCCGCGTGGTCGGCGATGGCGTCGGTGTAGTAGTAGGTGGCCGGCCGGTACTCGGGGTCGGCGAAGGGGGAGATCATCGTGTCGTCGCGGACCAGGGACGACGGGTCGAAGAAGCTCCCCGCCCCGTGGATCGTGCCATAGTAACGGTCGAACCCCCGGGCGAGCGGCCAGTTGTCCTTGGGGCCGTTCCTGCCGGCGTGGCGGGTGACGTGCCACTTGCCCGTCGCGTAGGTCCGATAGCCCGCCGGCCTCAACACCTCGGCGATCGTCCGGCACGAGGCGTTCAGCCCCCCGGTATAGCCCGGCTTGCTCGTCTCCTGGAGCATGTGGCCGATGCCCGCCCGGTGGGGGTAGAGCCCCGTGAGCAGGCTGGCGCGGGTCGGGCAGCAGCGGGCGTTGTTGTAGAACTGGGTAAACCGCAGCCCGCCGGCCGCCAGCGAATCCAGGTTCGGGGTCGCGATCTCGCCGCCATAGCAGCCGAGGTCCGAGAACCCCATGTCATCCCCGAGGATGACCACCACGTTGGGCCTCCTCGCCGTCCCCTGGCCGAGGGCCAGGCCGGGGACGATGAGCAGGGCGGCGATCGAGCAGGCCAGGCGTCTCATCGGGTCATTCCTCGGGTGTCGGCGGGTTCGGTGATGTCGTCATCGCCTCGGGTGGGATCTTCATCGGATGGTCCTCCTCAGAAACCCGGTTCGTCGCCCGTCGTTCTCACGATAGTAAATCCCGGAGCGAGCCTCGTCGGCCCGCTCTCCGGTCGATGCTCCGTTGGCTTCGAGTTTTCGCGGGCGGGTCATGGTCGTTGGGTTTGAGTTTTTGAGGCGGCCTTTCTTGGGTTCGAGTTCCACGGTCTCGGCCGGCGGGCGGGAACGGCCGTTATCGGGCGTCCGCCGCGTGATTCCCGGCTCAAGTTGTTTTCTGGTAACGGCTTCCGGGAAATTGGGTTCGAGTTGGAGGAAGTCCGTGGGCTCATCAGGCCGGGGTGAAGGGCTCGACCGGGGCCGGGTGGATGGTCGGGGACCCCTGGGCCTGGAGGGCGGCGATCTCGGCCTCGACGGCGGCGATGGCTTCGTGTTGGTCGAGGACTTCGAGGGTGGTCTCGGCGACGAACGATCCCCCGGGCGGGAGGGGGACGACGCGGCCTCGGGCCTCTTCGAAGGGTTTTGGGTTCGGATAGTTGGTCGCGGGCTCCAGGCCGGTGACGTAGCCTTCGCGGAGCCCCCGGGTGTTCTTCCAGAGGGTGAAGCAGGGCAGTTGGCTTCGCTTGAAGCGGAGGACGACCGCCCTGTCTCCGCCGGGGCCCTTGAGCAGGGCGAGGGTCCGGCCGTCGGGGCCTTCGCCCCGGAGTCGGGCGAGGTACGCCTGCTCGGAGAAGCCGGCCTGGGGCGGGCCGTAGGTCTGCCAGTGGCCGAGCCCCTCGGCGGCCCGGGGGTCCCTCGGGGCGAGGGCCTCGATCGGCGCGGAGAACTCGGCCCCTTCGCCGAGGTAGGGCGGGCCGAAATTCCAGTGGTAGAGGAGCTGGATCGCGCCGGGGGAGTCGGACCGATTGACGACCTCGTCGCGGACGGTCAGCCGGTTCGAGCCGGGGACGGTGGTGATCCTCGTGGTCATCTCGACCTGGGCGAGGAAGAGGGTCGACTCGGCGACCCGCCCCTCGACGGTGATCGCGTGCGGGGCCTTCTCATCGACGTGGACGGAAACGTGATGTGCCGGTATGTTGGCGACCCGCCCGTGGAGGCCGACCAGGTGGTGCCGGGCGGTCGAGCCGTCGGGGCCGGGGATCGCGACCTCATAGGGGGCGCCGTTGCTGTCGAGCCCGCAGCGGACGAGCAGCTCGTCGAAGCCGTCGAGCCAGCCCAGCCCGCCCCGATCCGCGAGATTGACAAATGCGGGATTGACCGGGCCGTCGAGGACCGGCGAGGCCCAGCCGAGGTCGCTCCCCCGGTATTTCCCCCGCCAGAGCCCCATCCCTCGGGTCGGGACGATGGCCAGGGAGAGCGCCCCGTTGTCGAGCCGGATCAGGTCGACGCCGTCCCGCCGCCCCCCCCGGAGCGTCCGCTTGGTCACCGACCAGGCGGGGTCGCCCGGCAGGCCGAGCGCGGCCGGGGAGAGGTCGAAGGCGTCGGCCCAGGTGTCGCCGGCGAGGTCGGTCAGGGTGAACGAAGGCATACGTCTCTCGATCGCGAGGGGTCGGTGGTCGGTCGGCCCCGGGGGCAGGGCCCCGGTCGCCGACAGCATAAGCCCGGATCGGCCCCGGGTCCAGAAGAAGCCCGATCGTGCCGATTTTGGCGCGCGATATGCGTTAGCCAATCTCATCGAACCGGCCGCTTATGCCAGCATCCGCGAATCTCTTCCCGATGCTGGAGCGAATCGTGAAATCAACGGGAGATGACATCATGAACGCTCGACATAACAACCGGAAGATGACGATCGCCCCGCCGGAATCGCTGGACGAGCGGGTCGTGCCCTCGGGGATGGTGGCGGCCCATCAGGCCGCGATCCGCGAGGCCATCATCTCAATGCATACGATCGAGGCACCCACGGTCAAGGCCCTGTCGACGACCGGGGCGGGGCATATCGTCCTGAACCACCTGGGCAACCACGCCGCCAACAACCTCGTCGCCACGCTGAAGGTCACGAAGGCGGCCCCGGCGAAGCACGCGAGCATCGCGGTCCACGCGAGGACCATGAAGCCGACCGTGGCCGCGGCGAAGCCGGTCGCGACGGCGGCGGCCAGGCTCAGCACGTCGCTGGCGAGCACCGGGGCGGGCACCAGCGTCCTGAACCACCTGGGCAACGGCGGGGCCAACAACCTCGTCGCCACGCTCCAGCTCAGCCCGACGACCACGACCACGACCACGACCACCGCCTCGACCTCGACGGTCCGGGCGAACGCGGGCCTGGCGAGCACCGGGGCGGGCACCAGCGTCCTGAACCACCTGGGCAACGGCGGGGCCAACAACCTGGTCGCCACGCTCCACCTCGGCCGCCGGGCCCTCTGAGGCCGGCGCGAACCATCGACGACCTTCGGGGCGGGCCGGCCCTTCGCGAGCGACCTCGCGGAGGGCCGGCCCGCCTCGCCGTCGTCGGGGCGAAACCGTTTGACTCGGCCCGGGCGGCGGCTTAGGTTGGAACCCGGTCGTGCGAGGCCCGTTCGCACCGCTTGCTACCTTCCTTCCCACCGTCCGACTGTCCAAGGAGGTCCGCCGATGGCTGAGGCCAACCAACGCCCGGGCTCGGGCGTGTCGCGCCGCGAGTTCGTCAAGACCGTCGGGACGGCCGCCCTGGCCGCCTCGTCCCCGCTGATCCTGCCGGCCTGGGCCCGGGCCGATGCGCCGGCCGGCCCCACCCCCAAGGCCCCCTCGGAGACGGCCGTCGCCCGGTTCTTCGCCTCGCTCAAGGATGAGCAACGCAAGCTCATCTGCTTTCCCTTCGACGACCCCAAGCGGTCGCAGGTCCAGAACAACTGGCACATCGTCAAGCCGACCGTCAAGGACCTCTCGAAGGAGCAGCAGGCCCTCTGCGACGAGATCTTCAAGGGACTTTGCAGCGACGAGGGGTACGAGCGGTTCAAGAAGCAGATGGACGACGACGCCGGCGGGATCGAGAGCTACAGCGTCGCGGTCTTCGGCGAGCCCGGCACCGACAAGCCCTTCGAATGGGTCCTGACCGAACGGCCCGACACCCTCCGGGCCGACGGCAACAGCGTCGAAGGTGCCGCTTTCGGCGGGCCGATCTTCTACGGCCACGACGCCACCGGCACCGGCAACGACGACGCCAAGCACACCGACAACGTCTGGTGGTACCAGGGCCAGCAGGCCAACGCGATCTTCAAGACCCTCGACGACAAGCAGCAGGCGAAGGCCCTCGTCGCCAAGTCCGGCGGCGACAACCCCCGCTCGATCAAGCTCAAGGGCGAGGAGGCGACCATCCCCGGCCTGCCCGTGGCCGAGCTCGACGGCCAGCAGAAGCAAATGGTCCAGAAGCTCC
>JAJYDH010000659.1 GCA_021777685.1 Planctomycetota bacterium
CCGGGCGCGGCGGAGGCGATGGTCGGGCTGTTGCGGGCCCGACCGGATGCCGGCGCCGTGAGCGTGAAGCTGCGGTTGAGCGACGGTGTGCTGCGGGAAGTCGGAGGGATAGTGTGGTGTATGGCCACCGAGGTCGGGCCGATCCCGCGCTGGAGGGTCTCCTCGGCGGCGCTCAGGGTGATCAGCGGGAGGGCGGACGTCACCTCGATCCGGTAGAAGTAGTCGGGGCCGCCCTTCTTGAGGTGGTCCATGATCGCGATCACGTACTCGCCGTCATCTGGTGCGGCGAACCGGAGCATGCTGTCGGGGGAGTTCCGGGCGTCGTCATTGCTGGCCAGGCCCCCGCCCCCCTTCTTGGCGATCGTGATGACCGAGTCGAGCGGCGAGCGGAGCTGGCGGGCGTAGACGCGGACGTTGAAGTTCTGCCCCTTCTTCGCCGGGAAGACGAAGTGATCGACGTCCTCGGGCTTGTCGATCACCCCGTTCAGGGCCATCGACCCTTCGAATCGATTCGCGGTGTTGTGGTCGTTATTCGGCTCGGCCTCGATCACGTTGCCGAACGGCGAGAGCCGGAAAGCGTTGGGATAGGGGGCGGTCCCCTTGTCGTCGGTCGCGACGATCCCGAATTCCCGCTTCTGCTCGGCGGGGAGCGCGACCTTGATCGCCTTCTCGCCGAGGATGTCGCCGATCAGTCGGACGTCGACCGTCTCGCCGAACTTGCCGCCGGCCGGGACCGTGGCGGTCGGCCGGGGGAAGTTGCCGATGTGCGCGCGGTAGAGGCAGGCGTCGGTCCCGGCGTAGGCGCTCTCGCGGACCTGGACGATGTACGTCCCGTCCTCCGGCGCGACGACCGAGGCGAATGCGTCCTGCCAGATCAGGGCGGCGTCGTCGCTGGAGGCCAGCTCGAACCGCTTCGAATCCATGATCGCGACGTAGGGGTCGAACAGGGCGAGCCCGAGCCGGGCCCCCTCGACCTCGGCGGTGATCCGCTCCCCCTTCTTGACCTCGAAGGCGTAGTAATCGACGTCCTCGGACCGGGCGACGCCGTTGACGACCGAGCCGAACTCGACCTTCTGGGGCTTCGCGAACTCGTCGTTGGGCTCGACCTCGGTCGTCTCCTTGAGGGCGCCGACGCTGAACGTCCGCAGCTCGCTGACGCCGGTGGCCGTCCGGACGCGGAGGTCGAAGAGGCCGAGTTCGGCCTTGGCGTCGATCTTGACCGTCGCCTTGAAGTGGTTGTCATCGACGGCCTTGATGTTGGCCGCCGAGATCCCCGGCTGATAGAAGAGGATCTCCTGGGCGTCCTTGAGCCGCTGGCCCCGGAAGTCGACCTCCACCTCCGTCCCACGCTGGCCGCCGAGCGGGCGGACCGAGGTCAGGCGCGGCGAGGCGGCGTCGACCGGCCCGGCGATGGCCAGGGCGGCCAGGGTCCCGAAGATCGTGCGGACGAGCGTTCTGGCGTTCATGGGGGAGGTCCGGGGAGGCGGGTAGGTCCGGCGGGGGAGGCTGAGCCGAGGCGTCAGATCGTCCACGTCCGGGCGTCTTCGGTCTGTGTCACTTCGATGGTCGGGCGGGGGTCGCCGGGCAGGAGGCGGAGCGAGATCGGGAGCACGTGGCTGATCAGGGTTCGCGGTTCTTCCGGGGTCGCCTTGCCGCCCAGCTTCAACTCGCCATCGGTCAGGCGATACAGTTCGAGCGACCAGGGCTTGCGGTCGACCAGGAGCAACTCTCGGACTCCGACCTTGGCGTAGAAATCGAGCTTCTTGCGGGAGCGATCGCCCGGACTGATGACCTCGACGGCGAAATCCGGCCCGCCGAGCCAGTAAGGGCCCATGTCCCGGGCGGGATTTCCAGGGAGGAAAACCGCCAGGTCCGGGATTCGATAATTCTTCGTCCACTTCTCCGACCGATCGCTGACGTTGGCACCGGAATGGACGCGAATCTTCCCGGGCTTCGACAATGCCGACCTGATGGCGAAGCCCAATTCGAAGGAAAGGTCGAAATGCTCAGTATCCGCGGCCGGCGCCATCACATAGACCCCGTTCCAGACCTCGTCAAAGCGATCGATGCCCCGATCGCGGCGGTCGCGGATCAATTCCTTCAAGTTGGCCCGGTCGAGGACAAGCACGGCCATCGTCGAAACCTCCACGCGCGGCTCGAATGGCGAGGCCCGGCGACCCGGGCCCCGCCATCCGATCGTAGCGTCCCGCCGATCAGCCCAGCAACTCGGTCCGGACCTTGCCGCCGTCGACGATCTCGATCGGCCGGCCGCCGGGGGCCATCAGCTCCTTGTCGGCGGTGATCCCGAGCTGGTGGTAGAGGGTGGTGGCGAGATCCTCGGGGCCGATGGCGTCGCGCTCGGGCTCGCTGGCGGTCGAGTTCGAGGCCCCGTGGATGTAGCCCTTCTTGATCCCGCCGCCGGCGAGGGCGACGCTGAAGACCTTCGGCCAGTGGTCCCGGCCGCCGTCCTTGTTGATCTTCGGGGTCCGGCCGAACTCGCTGGAGACCATGACGATCGTCCGGTCGAGCAGGCCGGTCCGGTCGAGGTCGCGGATCAGGGCGGCATACGCCTGGTCGAAGGCGGGCATCTGTTTCTTCATGCCGTTGAAGATCCCGGCGTGGAGGTCCCAGCCGCCGTACTGGAGGGCGACGAACCGGACCCCGGCGCCGACCAGGCGGCGGGCCATCAGCATCCGCTGGCCGGCGGCGTTCCGGCCGTACTCGTCGCGGATCGCGGCGGGCTCGGCGCCGATGTTGAACGCCTCGCGCGCCTTGGGCGAGCTGATCAGGCTGTAGGCCCGCTGATAGAACGTGTCCATCGCGGCCAGGCCGTCCGCCTTCTCCTTCTTGGCGAAATGGTCGTTGACGGCGTCGAGGACGTGGCGGCGGGTGGCGAACCGCGAGTCGTCGATCCCGCCGGGCAGGTCGAGGTCCTGGACCTTGAACCCGCCGTTGGCCGGGTCGCTCCCCAGGCTGAACGGCGAGAACGACGAGCTGAGGTAGCCCGTCCCGGCGTAGACGTTCGGCATCGTGGGGACGCAGACGTACGGCGGGAGGTCATTCTTCGGGCCGTACTCGTGCGCGACGACGCTCCCCATGCTCGGGTACTGGAGCGCCGGGCTCGGCCGGTA
>JAJYDH010000660.1 GCA_021777685.1 Planctomycetota bacterium
TCGGCCTCGTTCCGGACGAACCCCGGCGAGGCGATCAGCCGGTCGACCAGCCTCGCCCGCTTGTCGGGGTCGGTGGAGTCGACATAGGCCCGGACCTCGGCGGCCGTCGGGATGCGGCCGAGCAGGTCAAGCGTCAGGCGCCGGACGATCGTCGCGTCGTCGGCCTCGGGGGCGGCCTTGGCCCCGGCGGCGACCAGGCCGGCGTCGACATAATGGTCGACCACCTCCTCGATCGGCCGGTCGGCCGGCATCAGCTCGCCGGCGAACGCCGCCGAGGATGCGACGAGCAGGATCGGGATCAGGCGAATCGTCCTCATCGGCGGCATACCCTCGCTGGTCCTTGCGGCCCGTTCTCGCCTCGGCGGGACTATCTAACTATTGTTAAATTACATCGGCCGGCGATGTTGTGCCAGTGTTATTTTCCCGAGAATTGTCCGAAGGGGGGCCCGTCGGGATCTCGCCTCGACGCCGACAGTGCGACTGTAAGATAATCGGCAGGAGAGCCGACCGTGGCCGCCGCCCCGCAAGCCAGGAACCGCATCGATGCCGAATCCGCTGGAGACGTTCCCGAACCAGTTCCCCGACCGCGAGTATGAGATCGAGATCACCTGCCCCGAGTTCACGGCGGTCTGCCCCAAGACCGGGCAGCCCGACTTCGGCACGATCGTCATCACCTACGTCCCGGCGGCCACCTGCGTCGAGCTGAAGTCGCTCAAGCTCTACCTGGTCGACTTCCGGAACCGGGGGATCTTCTACGAGCACTCGATCAACTCGATCCTCGATGACCTCGTCGCCGCCACGAAGCCCCGGCGGATGACCGTCGTCGGCCAGTTCACGCCTCGGGGGGGGATCTCGTCGAAGATCACCGCCCGGTTCGAGGCCCATTCCGGCCGATGAATCGGGGAAAGTGTGTTCGAAGGGCTCCGTCCCTCGCGAACATAAGCACGAAGACCGGGGGCCCGTCCGAAACTGGCTTCGTCCTGGAAGACGCCCCGGTCGAGTGCCGCGTGCCATGTTGGCTTCGAGTTGGAGAATCGCCCCGAGATCCTGTAGGGTGGGTCGAGCCTCGGGCGAGCCCCACCATCCGAATTCGTGGTGGGGCTCGCCCGAGGCTCGACCCACCCTACGCGACATAAACCCTTGGATGGGGCTGGATGTCGGGTCGGAATTGGCTTTGACTTGGAGTTCCTCGTCGGTCGGGTGAGCGGTCGGTAAACCCACCGTTCAGGGATCGGCCGGCCAAGCTGGCGGTCGAAATTGGCTTCGTCTTGGAGAACGGCCCGAAGGCCATCGCTCACCGAAGAGGGAAACCGATCGTGGCAGCCGGGATCTTGACGCTGACGACCGACTTCGGGTCCGAAGGGCCCTACGTGGCCGCGATGAAGGGGGTGATCCTCGGCCTGGCCCCGGGGACGCAACTGGTCGACGTCAGCCATGCGATCGCGCCCCAGAACATCGCCGAGGGGTCGTTCGTCCTGGCCGGGATCGTCGACTTCTTCCCGAGCGGGACGGTCCACCTCGCGGTCATCGACCCCGGCGTCGGGACGGATCGGCGGCTGATCGCGGCCGAGGTCGGCGGGCATTACTTCGTCTTGCCGGACAACGGCCTGATCGGCGGGGTATTGCGGGGGCGCGATCCCTCGGGGATCTGGGAGATCGGCAACCCGGCCCTCCGCCGGCCGGTCGTCTCGCCGACCTTCCACGGACGCGACATCCTCGCACCCGCCGCGGCTCACCTGGCCCGGGGGGGCGACCCCGCCAAGCTCGGCCCGAGCCTCACCAACGTCGTCCTGCCGTCGTCCCTGGAGCCGGCCGAGGACGCGGCGGGGATCGTCGGCGAGGTCGTCTTCCTCGACTCGTTCGGCAACCTCATCACCAACATCCCGCGCGATCGGTTGGGTTCGTCTGAGAATTCGGGCTGGTCGGTCGAGATCCTCGGCCGGTCGATCGACGGCCTGGTCCGGACCTACGGCGAGCGCCCGCCCGGGTCGCTGGTGGGTCTGATTGGGAGTTCGGACCGGGTCGAGGTCGCGGTCGTCAACGGCGATGCCGCGCGGAGCCTGCAAGCCGGCCGGGGGACGCCGGTCCGGCTCCGTCGCAGTGGGGAGGCGGGCTCTTGAACGCGCCGAGTCTGGAACAACTCCGGGCCTGGGACAAGGCCCATGTCTGGCACCCGTTCACCCCGATGGCCGACTGGGCGGCGTCCGACCCGCTCGTGATCGACCGGGGCGAGGGCGTCTACCTCTATGATACGGAGGGGAATCGCTATCTCGACGGTATCAGCTCGCTCTGGTGCAACGTCCACGGCCACCGCCATCCCTCGCTCGACGCCGCCCTCCGCGAGCAGATCGACAAGGTCGCGCACTCGACCACCCTGGGCGCGACCCACGCCCCGGCCATCGAGCTGGCCCGGCAACTCGCCGAGCGGGCCCCCGACGGTCTGACCCGCGTCTTCTTCTCCGACGACGGGGCGACGGCCGTCGAGGTCGCGCTCAAGATGGCGTTCCAGTACTGGCGGCAGAAGGCCGAGCCCGAGCCGGCGCGGACCCACTTCATCGCCCTCGGCGGCGCCTACCACGGCGACACCCTGGGGGACGTCAGCCTGGGCGGGGTCGACCGGTTCCACGCGATGTTCGCGCCCCTTTTGTTCCCGACGCTCCGGGCGCCGATCCCGCATTGCTACCGATGCCCGCTCGGCCTGGAGCGGCCGACCTGCGCGATGGCCTGCCTCGACGAGGTCGACAAGCTCCTGGCCGCCCATCCCGGGGAGGTCGTCGCGGTGATCGCCGAGGCCACGGTCCAGGGCGCGGCCGGGATGATCGTCCACCCCGAGGGCTATCTGGCCGGCCTCCGCGAACTGACCCGGAAGCACAAGACGCTGCTGATCGCCGACGAGGTCGCGGTCGGCTTCGGCCGGACCGGGACGCTGTTCGCGTGCGAGAACGAGGGCGTCTCGCCCGACTTCCTCTGCCTGGCCAAGGGTCTCACCGGCGGCTACATGCCGCTCGCGGCGACCCTGACGACCGAGGAGGTCTATTCCGCCTTCCACGGGACCGCCGCCGAGGGGAAGACCTTCTTCCACGGCCACACCTATGCCGGCAACCCCCTGGGATCGGCGGTCGCGCTG
>JAJYDH010000661.1 GCA_021777685.1 Planctomycetota bacterium
GATCGCGTAGGGTGGGTCGAGCCTCGGGCGAGCCCCACCACGTTCTCGGATGGTGGGGCTCGCCCGAGGCTCGACCCACCCTACGAAAATCTCCCAGATTCCGAACACCCGATCGTTCTCTGCACCAACTGCGTAACTCCTGTGTCGGTGATCCTCGTCCCGGGGACTCGATGAGCAACGTCAGGGCGGCACCTCAGCTTTTCCCTTAATTATCGCGGGGCGTGGCGTCTTCGAACAGGCTCTTTCCTCCGGTCGGAAGTATTCCCGATGAAACTTCCGGCGATCCTCGGATGCCTGCTCCTCCTGCCGGTCCTGGCACGGGCCGAGGACGAGGACCTCAACACCCGGTTGATGCGGGCGACGGTCAAGATCAGCCACGATCAGTCGACCGCCACCGGCTTCATCGTGTCGCGAGGGCCCGACGAGACGCCGATCCTCGTCACCGCCGCCCACGTCTTCGAAAAAACTCCCGGCGACGAGACCTCGATCATCTTCCGCCGGAAGGTCGCCGAGGGCGATTACGCGAAACAGCCGACGAAGCTCGCCATCCGCAAGGACGGCCACGCGCTCTGGACCAAACACCCCACCGAGGATGTCGCCGTCATCCGGGTTGCCCCCCCGGCCGACGCCGACCTCGCGAGGATCTCGACCGACCTGCTCGCGACGGACGAAATCCTCCGGGCGCGGAAGATCCATCCCGGCGACCAACTGGCGATCCTGGGCTATCCGCACCGAGAGGAGGGGAGCCAGGCGGGCTTCCCGCTGCTCCGCGACGGCCCGATCGCCAGCTTTCCCCTCCTGCCGACCGCCAGAACCCGGACCTTCTTCCTGAGCGCGAACAGCTTCGAGGGGGATAGCGGCGGCCCGGTCTACCTGTCTCGCCCCGGCCGACTTGCCCCGATCGGGGAGGACGACAGCCTCATCCTCGGCCTGGTCTCCGGCCAGCGGTTCCTGGACGAGGAGATGAAGATGATCTACGGCACCACCAAGGTCCGGCATCGGCTCGGCCTGGCCGTGGTCGTCCATGCATCATTCATCAGGGAGACGGTCGACCGGCTCAAATGAAGACGTCGGGACCGTGACCCGGACAACGCCAATCCACCCCCAGGACTAACGAGTATGGCTCAAAACTGCACCATTTTGTGCCCGAGGGACGAACCCGAACGGCTGATCGAGTCGGTCAAGAGATTGGTCGATGGACGAGGCGAACTGGAGATTGGCGGCACGCCTTGCGACTGGAACTCGATCACTCTCCGATCCCTCGGCTCATCTCTGGTGCTCAACAGGCGCGTCCACCGGCACAATGGAGATGACTTCTCCCGGATGATGCTCGGGTTATTGAACTATTTCCGGGAAGTCACGACTCCCCACGAAGAGACCAAGGAACGCGTCCTTCGGGGGCTCGATGACGTCTCTCTGGCGATCGGAGTGGTCGCGGAACCCTCGTTCGACGAGGAGGCGGGCCATTTCGAGCTGATCTTCGGACTGGCCGAAGAGTTCGACGCGATGACCTGGAACGGCTCCGGCGTCCTCGATCCGACCGGCTCGCTCATCCTCGATGGTGATGGCGAGAGCGAGTTGTAGGCTCGGGCTCGACCCACATTCCACGGGCATCGTAAACCAGCGAGGTCCGGACGGTCTCCATCGGCCGGGCCTCGGACGGCTCCGGCCTCTCTCGTACCTCAGATTGCGATGAGGCCCTGGGGCAGGATATAGCCGAGCGCGAGCAGCTTCGCGATGATCGCGTCGACGCATTGCTCGACCGACTGCTGGCTGGTGTCGATCGTGACTTCGGGGTTGAGCGGGGCCTCGTAGGGGTCGTCGACCCCGGTGAATCCCAGGCCCTTGCCCTCGGCGGCGGCGTTGCGGGCCCTGGCGTAGAGACCCTTCACGTCGCGACCCTCGCAGACGTCGATCGGGGTGTCGCAGAAGACCTCGACGAAGTTCCCCTTCGACGCCTTGCGGGCGTTGTCGCGGGGGGCTCGGTAGGGGCTGATGACCGAGCAGAGGGTCGTCCCGCCGTGCTGGGCGACCAGGCCGGCGACGTAGCCGACTCGGTTGATGTTGGCGTCGCGGTCTTCCTTGCTGAAGCCGAGGCCCTTCGAGAGGTGGGTCCGGATCTCGTCGCCGTCGAGCATCGAGACGTTTCGGCCGTACTCGGCCAGGCGCTCGACCAGCGCATGGGCGACGGTGCTCTTGCCCGAGCCGGACAGGCCGGTGAACCAGATGGTCAGCCCCTGGCGTGACCGGGGCGGGCTGGTCTCGGCGAGGATCGCCGCGACGGCGGGGCGGGTGAACCACTCGGGCAGGAGGATGCCCCTGGCCAAATAGTCCTCTCGGACCTGCGCGTGGGAGATGCCGGCCGTCTTGACCCCGACGGGGATCTCGTCGACCGGGCTGTACCGGTCCTCGTCGGGCAGGTAGACCATCGGCTTACCTTCGACCATGCCCATGCCGATCTCGTCCTCGTGCTTCGCCATCGCCTCCCGGGCGGCGTGCGGGGCGTAGAACGGCCTGCCAACGCCGTCGACGCCCGGCCTGGCGTCGTCGGGGCCGACGATGAGGTGGGAACAGCCGTAATTCCGGCCGACGATCGCCTGAAGCAAGATTTCGCGAGGCCCGGCCATCCTCGGGGCCAGGGGCAGCAGGCTGAGGGCGGCCGACGAGGGCTCGTAATAGTTGTCGACCAGCGCCCGGTAGCAGCGGACCCTCGTGTAATGGTAGGCATCCCCCGGCCTGGGGACGCCGACGACCGGGTGGATCAGCAGGCCGCCGCCGACCTGCTCGGCCGCCCGCCGGGTCATCTCCTCCTGGGCCCGGTGCATGGGTACGCGGGTGTGGAAGGCGACGACTTTGGTCCAGCCCCGCCTCTGGAAGTGCTCGCGGAGTTCCCCGGGGGTCCGGCGAAGCTCGGTGAAGTCGTAGTGCGGCGGGACGCGGATCACTTCGAGCCGGCCGGCGGCATGGTGGCCGGGCTGCTCCTGGAGGTAGGCGACGGCCGGGTGTTTCGCGTCGGTCGTGCCGTAAACCCCCTCGGCCTCGGCCTGCTTGTCGAAGGGATAGATCTCCTCGACGTGGAGGAAGGCGAGCAGGTTGCCGTAGACGTCGCGGAGGGCCAGCGGCCTG
>JAJYDH010000096.1 GCA_021777685.1 Planctomycetota bacterium
TCACCGTGTGCTCTTCCGATCTGCCCTGAGCGTGGGGGCGTTGCTGCTGGCCCTGCTGTTCTTCGTCTGAGCGTCTTTTGTAGGGTGGGCCGAGTGAAACGAGGCCCACCAGCATTCTTTCCCGAACCGTGGTGGGCCTCGTTTCACTCGGCCCACCCTACAAAGACCGAGATCCGTCCACCGTACCGGCCGAGGACCCCGCGATGGCTTTCCTGTTGGTGTTCACGGTCCTGCTGCCGCTCGTCGGGAGCTTGATCCTGTTCGGCTCGCCGCACCTCCCGACTCGCACGGCGAGGTCGTTCGCCCTGGCGATCACGCTGGTGACGATGGCCCTCTCGCTGGCCCTGCTGGCGGCGTTCCGGCCCGAGGTCGTCGGCGCCCAGTTCGCCTTCGCGGGCTCGGACGGCAAGATCGGGCTGGGATGGCTGCCCCGGTACGGCGTCCGGTTCGCCCTCGGCCTCGACGGGATCAGCCTCTGGCTGTTCGCCCTGACCTCGCTCCTGATGATCACGTCGGTCTTCGCCTCGTGGGAATCGGTGACGGAGCGGGCCCCGGCGCATTACGGGCTCCTGCTGGCGCTCCAGACGGGGCTGCTCGGGCTGTTCGCCAGCCTCGACGTGGTCCTGTTCTACATCTTCTTCGAGTTTACCCTGATCCCGCTCTTCTTCCTGATCGGCCTCTACGGCGGCCCGGAGCGACGGCGGGCCTCGGTGACGTTCTTCCTGTACACGCTCGCGGGCAGCCTTCTGACGCTGCTCGGGGTGATCGCCCTCGTCGCGGTCTACTATCAGCACACGAACCCCCACATCCTGACATTCTCGATCCCCGAATTGACCGAGGGGCTCAAGCAGATCCAGTGGGACGAGTGGACCACGGCCCGGACCTGGGGCGACTGGAAGGCCGACAAGCCGTTCTGGATGACGCCGCAGGTCCTGATCTTCATGCTGCTGTTCGCCGGGTTCGCCATCAAGGTCCCGCTCTTCCCGTTCCACACCTGGCTCCCGCTGGCGCACGTCGAGGCCCCGACCGCCGGCTCGATCCTGCTGGCCGGCGTGATGCTGAAGGTCGGCAGCTACGGGTTCCTCCGGTTCAACATGGCGATGACCCCGATCGGCGCCCAGGCGCTCATGCCGCTGATGGCGACGCTCTCGGTGATCGGCATCCTCTACGGGGCGCTCGCGGCCCTGGCGCAGACCGACGTCAAGCGGCTGGTCGCTTATAGCTCGGTCAGCCACATGGGGTTCATCATCCTCGGCCTGTTCTCGCTCAACTCGACCGGGATCGACGGCGCGGTGATCCAGATGATCAACCACGGGATCACGACGGGCGCCCTGTTCGCCTGCGTCGGCGTGATCTACGAGCGCTACCACACCCGCGAGATGTCCGAGCTGAGCGGGCTCTGGAAGCGGCTGCCGCTCTGGGCGTTCTTCTTCATCCTGGCCTCGCTGGGCTCGGCGGCCCTGCCGGGCCTGAACGGGTTCGTCGGCGAGTTCCCGATCCTGCTCGGGATGTTCCGGGCCGACCGGATCTACGCGATCCTCGCGACCCTGGGGATGATCCTCGGCGCGTACTACCTGCTGCTCATGCTCCAGAAGGTCGTCTTCGGGCCGCTCAAGGAGCCCGCCTCGCACGGCCACCATCACGACGCCCACGACGCGGGGTCGTCGCACGGCGGCGTCCGGCCGGTCGGCTGGCATGAGATCGCGGGGCTGACCCCCCTGATGGTGCTGATCGTCCTGATCGGCGTCTATCCGAAGCCGTTCCTCGACCGGATCAAGCCGCCGCTGGTCCCGATCGCCGCCCAGTTCGACAGGGCCCCGGCCCCGGCCCCGGCCCCGACGCCCGCGACCGTCGCCGCCGGCCCCGGCGGATTCGCGGCCCCAGGCGCCGCCCCGATCACCATCATCGGCGACTGAAACTCGTCCCCACACCCACCGAGGTCCGCCCGTCGATGACCGCCATCGAATCCGCCCGGCAAACGCTCGTGATCCTCGTGCCGGAAATGCTGATCCTGTTCTCGGCCATCGCCATGATGACCGCCGGGGCCTTCGTGAGCCTGCCGCGCCGGGTCTGGTCGATCATGTCGGCCGTGACGCTGCTGGTCGCCATGCTCCTGCTGTTCGGCCTCAGGCACCAGGTCACCGACCTTTACGGCTCGGTCGCCCTGAATGACGCGATGTCGGGCTACGGCCGGCTCCTCTTCGTCCTGACCGGCCTGATCCTCCTGGGGATGGCCCACGACCAGGTCGACGACGCCCGCGCCCCCGAATTCTTCGGCTCGCTCCTGATGATCAACGCCGGGGCCATGCTGGTGGTCGCGGCCAACGAGCTGGTCTTCCTGTTCGTCGGCCTGGAGCTGGTCAGCATCCCCACCTACCTGCTGCTCTACCTGTCGAGGCGGAACGCGACCACCCAGGAGGCGGCCACCAAGTACTTCTTCCTGAGCATCTTCTCGTCGGGCCTGCTGCTGTTCGGCCTGGCGTACCTTTACGGGATGGTCGGGGTGAGCAACCTCAAGGCGCTGGCCTTCCTGGCCCAGGGGCTGCCGACGGACCCGAACGCCGTCAATGCGCCGCCGATCATGGGGCTGTCGAACACACCTCACCCGATCCTGGGCCTGATCGCCCTGGTGTTCGTGATGGCGGGGCTGGGGTTCCGCGTGGCCGCCGTGCCGTTCCACTTCTACGCCCCGGACGTCTACCAGGGCTCGCCCACGGTGATCGCCGCGCTCCTGGCCTGGGTGCCCAAGGGGATCGGGTTCGTCGCGATCTTGCGGACCCTCACGGCGGTCCTGCCGACCGGCGAGGCGCCGCCCGACAACAACCTGACCGAGCAGGCGGTGGTCCTGTCCTGGATCATCGCGGTGGTGACGATGACGCTGGGCAACACGGTCGCCCTGGCGCAGACGAACCTCAAGCGGCTGTTCGCCTACTCGTCGATCGCCCACGCCGGCTACCTGATGATCGGGGTCGCGGTCGCCTTCCGCAACGGCGACCTCGCCGCGCACGGGCTCGTGCCCGGGGTGACGCCGTCGGAGCTGGGCAGCGAGGCCGTCCTGTTCTACCTGGTGTCGTACTCGCTGATGACCCTGGGCGCCTTCGCCGTCATCATCGGCCTGAGCACGCCCGAGCGGCCGGTCGAGACGCTGGACGACCTCGCCGGGCTGGCGAAGTCGCACCCGATTTTGGCGTTCTCGATGGCGGTCTGCCTGTTCAGCCTGGCGGGCATCCCGCCGCTGGCCGGGTTCATCGGCAAGTTCAACCTGTTCGTCGCCGCCTTCGCCGCGTCGGGCGGCGACGACGCCCGGATGTACCAGTCGCTCGCGGTGATCGGCGTGGTGAACTCGGCGATCGGGGCGTATTACTATCTGAAGATCGTCGTGGCGATGTACTATCGCGACCCGGTCGGGGCCCCGCTCGCCCCCCGGCTCACCTGGCCGACCGCCTCGGCCATCGGCACCTGCACCTCCTTGACGATCCTGCTGGGCCTCTGGGCCCAGCCGATCTACGTCGCGTCGAGGGAGTCGGCCGTCGCCCTCGCCAGCCACGGCCACCCCGTCGCGATCATGGCCTCGAACGAGGACGACCGCTCGACCGCCGAGAAGAGGCTCCGAGAGGCCGACGAGGCCGAGCGCGAGGCCCGGGCCCGGCGAGGTCTCCAGTGGGCGCCGCCGGTCCGTCGCAAGCCCTGATCGGATGGCTCGGTTCGGATCGAATTTTCGACCCGTCCACCTCGGCCCAACGGCCCGGGTGGACGGGTCGCTTCGCTTTCGAAAGGGCCCATCGGAGCGAGATCCCGGGACGATTCCCCAGATCGTATGCTAACGACCTCTCGAAATTGCGATAATGATCAAGATGCCGGGCGATCCGGGCCGGTTTTCGAACGGCCGGCTTTGGGTTCGACTTCGAACTGGTGTGTGGTCCGAGCGGGAGTCAGATCGGGAGAACGGGGCGTTGGGTTCGAGTTGGAACCGGATGGAAGGCGCGAGCGGGGAGACCTTGGGTTCGAGTTGGAGCAGCGCAGCTCGGTTGGGTTCGAGTTGGAACCGGCCGCCGAGCCAGCGACTTTGGGTTCGAGTCGGATATTCGTAGGGTGGGTCGAGCTCGGGCGAGCCCCACCATGCATGGATCTGGTGGGGCTCGCCCGAGGCTCGACCCACCCTACAGGAGGGGATTGGCTTCGACTTGGAAATGTCGGGCGTGCCGGGCCTTCGTGAAATTACACCGGAGGAAGACTCGATTTCCCGGGAAATTGGCGGCGGTTTCGGCCCTGTTTTCATCAGCCCACCCCGGCCCTCTCCCAGGGGGAGAGGGAGGCGGCGCCGCTCAAAAGCGGCGATCAAAATGGTGCCAGCCTGGCGCTCGCCTCACCGAGTCAGGACGAGGTTGTCTCTATGGATGACCTCGTCGTAGAGGGCCGAGCCGATCGCGTGACGGGCCTGCTCGGTCCGGAGGCCCCGGATCTTCCGGGCGTCGGGCGAGGGATAATTCGAGAGGCCCCGGGCGAATTCCTGGCCCTCGACGTCCCGGACGCCGACGACATCCCCCTTGTCGAACTCGCCGACGACGTCGACGATCCCGATCGCCAGCAGGCTCTTGTCGCCCGACTCCAGGGCGACCCGGGCCCCGGCGTCGACGACCAGGTGCCCCCGGGGCCGCGCCGTCAGGCCGATCCAGCGCTTCCTGGCCCCCTGAGTCGCACCCCGGGCGAGGAACAGGGTGCCGACCGACTCGCCGGCCAGGATGCGGGTCAAGGGCTCGGGCTTCTTGCCCGAGGCGATGATGACCGAGCCGCCGGCGCGGGTGACGAGCCCCGCCGCGCCGAGCTTGCTCCGCATCCCGCCGGTCCCGCCGCTGCTCCGGCTGTCGCCGGCCAGGTCCATGACCTCGTCGAGGTTCGGGACCAGGCGGACGACCTCGCCGAGGCCCGAACTGCCCGGGTCGGCGCGATAGAGGCCGTCGACGACGCTGAGGATCACCAGCAAGGGGGCCTGGAGGAGGTTCGTGACCATCGCGGCGAGCTGGTCGTTGTCGCCGAACTTGATCTCGTCGACGCTGATCGTGTCGTTCTCGTTGATGACGGGGACGGCGTCGTACTCGAACAGGGCCGTCAGGGTGTTCCGCATGTTGAGGTAGCGGGGCCGGCTGTCGAAGTCCTCATGGGTGAGCAGGAGCTGGGCGGCGTGGCGGCCGTGGCGGCGGAACCCCTCGTCGTAGGCCCGGATCAGGTACGACTGGCCGACGGCGGCGGCGGCCTGGAGCTGGCGGAGGTTGTCGGGGCGGGTCTTCAGGCCGAGCTGGCCGATCCCGGCACCGACGGCGCCGGAGCTGACCAGCGCGACCCGCCGGCCGGTGGCCGCCACGGCACTGATCTGCTCGGCCAGGTGGCCGATCCGGTCCGGGTCGAGCGTGCCATCGGGGCCGGTGAGCACGCTGGTGCCGACCTTGACCACCCACGTCCTCGCCGAGAGGACCACGTCGTCGCGGACCAGGTCGCGGGACATCGGAGAGTGGACCTTTCGAGAAAAGGGGACGAAATCCGCCCTCGCGCCGGTCGGGCAGGGGCGTTCGACCGCGCGGGACCTGACGATTTGTCGTGTCGGGGCGACGCGCACGAATCAACGCCCCGGCCGTGAAGGTTGTCGGTAGGACCGCTCGACATTATAATCCTGTCGTCGGGTTCGGCTAGCCGAACCCGGCTCCCTCCTAGCCGTGCTCGTCGTTCTCCTCATCCCCGGCCCGGGTCGCCTCGACGGGCCGAGCTTACAAGGGTCCAACCAAAGCCCATGGGCGAATTGAACCACGAGTGCGGCGTGGCCGCCGTGTACCACCAACGCGGCGCCGGCCGTCCGGTCTCCGCGCTCGCGCCGATCGCGGGCGACGTCAACAGCGTCAGCCGGCTCGTCCCCCGGATGCTCCTGGACATGCAGAACCGGGGCCAGCTCGCCTCGGGGATGAGCAGCTACAACCCCGATCGCAAGGCGATCCTGACGACCCACAAGGAGCTGGGCACCGTCGCCGAGGGGTTCCGGCTGAACCACAAGGAGAAGTTCGAGAAGATCATGCGCGGGCAGGACGGCCCCGCGGCGATCGGCCACGTCCGGTACGCGACCTGCGGCGCCGACGACAAGAGCTACGCCCAGCCGTTCGAGCGCGACCACGGGCGGAAGGCCAAGTGGTTCGCCTTCGCCTTCAACGGCCAGCTCACCAACTACAAGGAGCTGCGCCAGGAGCTGCTCGACCAGGGCGACTACCACCTGAAGCGCGACACCGACACCGAGATCCTGATGCACTCGCTCAGCTTCGAGCTGCAGAACGAGGGCCCGGCGATCGACTGGCGCGGCGTCTTCTCGCGGCTCTCGGACAAGTTCGACGGGGCCTACAACGTCGTCCTGCTCTCGGCCCTGGGCGACCTGGTGGTGGTCCGCGACCCGCTGGGGTTCCGCCCGCTCTGCATCGCCGAGGACGGCCCGCTGTTCGCCGCCGCGAGCGAGAGCGTCCCCCTGGCCAATCTCGGCTTCAAGGGCATCCGGTCGCTGGAGCCGGGGACGCTCGCCGTGGTGAACGCCGACGGCGTCCGGATCGAGCGCTACGCCCCCTCGCCCAAGCAGGCGCATTGCTTCTTCGAGTGGATCTATTTCGCCAACGTCGCCAGCACGCTCGACGACCGCTCGGTCTACCTCAGCCGGGCCGCGCTGGGCAAGGAGCTGGCGAGGATGGAGGACGTCCCCCGCGACGCCGGGACGATCGTGGTGCCGGTGCCCGACACCGCCAAGGCCGCCGCCGACGCGATGGCCTTCGAGCTGGGCCTGCCCTCGGTCGAGGGGCTGATGAGGAACCGCTACGTCGGCCGGACGTTCATCGAGGGCACCGCCGACCGGGCGTCCAAGGCCCGGCTCAAGTACACCCCGCTGCCCGAGGTCCTCTCCGGCAAGCGGGTCCTTTTGGTCGAGGACAGCATCGTCCGCTCGACCACGATGCGGGCCCTGGTCCACGAGATCCGCGACCGAGGGGGGGCGCGGGAGATCCACCTCCGGATCGCCTGCCCGCCGATCATCGCCCCGTGCTTCTACGGGATCGACATGTCGAGCCGGGACGAGCTGTTCGCCCCCAAGTTCGCCGACCTCCCCGACGGCGGCGTCTCCGAGGAGGCCCAGCGACGGATGGCGAAGGAGCTGGGGGCCGACAGCCTGCGCTACCTCCCGGTCGACTCGATCGCCCGCTCGGTCGGCCTCTCGTCGGACCGGCTCTGCCGGGCCTGCGTCACCGGCCGATACCCCACCGACGCCGGCCGGGAACTCTACCAGATCGACGCCGTCGAGGCCGTCTCCGCCGGGGGCGACGGCCATCGAGGGGTGCGGTCTTACGAGCGTTGAGAGATCGCGAGAGCCCTCGGATTCGAGATTTCAGATCGGAAATCTCGAATCCGAGATCCGTCACTTCCCCTCCGCCTTCTTGATCGCCTCGACCGCCCTGCGGAGATCCTCCAGCCTGGCCGCGATCTCGTCCAGGCGGGCCTCGATCCGGGCGCTCGCCGCCGCGTCGATGGCTTCCGTCCTGGGCGTCATCTGGAGTCGGATGCCGTAGGGTTGCCCGGCGGCGTCGGCCCCGTCGACCCGGTGGGGATTCACGACGATCGCGTCATATTTGACGTCGGGCTGGAAGTGGAAGGTCTCGGCGTTCCATCGGCCCGGGTTGGGAGGGGGGGCGTCCCCGAGCCGGATTTTACCAGACAGCGTGGAGGTGACCGGCTTTACCTCCACGGCCACCCCCGGCTCGAAGAGCCGATAGGCCCACGATGGGGGCCTGCCGCCCGGAAGGTTGATGGTCGTCGGGTGGGCCCGTCGCGCCGGGGTGACGGTGATCGTGAGGGGCTTCCCGCCCCGGAGGATCTCCAGGGGCATCGGCCGTCCCTGGCTCGCCTGGATCTGCTCGATCAGCGAGCGGTTCGTCAGCGGCTTGCCGTCCATCGTCGCGAGGATGTCGTTCTTGAGCAGGCCGGCGACCTCGGCGGGGCTCCCCTTGACGACGTCGTTGACGATCAGGCCGACTCCGGACTTCAGGGCCGGCAGGTGCGAGGCGAGGGTCGGGTCGACGGGCGAGACCGGGACGCCGATCCAGAATTCCGCCGACTCGGGCGGGAACCCGTGCTCCGGGCCGACCAGGCTCATCCGGCCCGGCTTCCCCTCGCGGATCAGCTTCACCTCCAGGGTCTCCTCGCCCAGGCCCAGGAGCGCCATCCGGGCCGATTCGACGCCGTCGACCTCGCGATCCCCCAGCCTGGTCAGGACGTCGTTCGGCTTGAGCCCCGCCTGCTCGGCCAGGCCGCCCGGCTTGACTCCCACGACGACCACCCCCCGGCCGGGGGCGAGTTCGAGCTGCGCCCGGAGCGCGTCGTCGGCCGGGGCGAGCCGGAGGCCGAAGTTGGCCTGCAAGGGGTCGTCTGGCGCCACCTCTCTCCGGAGGAGGGCCGTTGAGGAGAGGACGCCGAGGGGGAAATCCTCCTTCACGATGGACTGGCCCGGCTTCAGGAGCGGCCCCGAGCCGAACGGCGAGGCCGGCCCCGCCGGATTCGGCCGCTGCGCCGGGGCGAGGGCGGGGGCGATCAGAACCCCGGCCAGGGCGAGCTTGTAACGGATCATCGCGACCTCCCGATATCGACCCTCGGAACGGGGCACCCTCGGACGGCCACGAGCCCTAGAGGGGTTGCTTCCCGACGTATTCGACCGCGACCTCGTCGACCGGGATCGAGACCCGGCGGCCGTCCTCCAGGTCGACCGAGACAAGCCGACGCCGCTCGTCGACCTGATAGCCCTGGCGCTCCCATCGGGCCCGATCGTAGTCGGAGACCGACGGCGGCCGCTCTCGGAGCCAGCGGTCATCCAGACCCGGGCCGGAGAGGATCGGCACCCGCCGGCCGGGCGACTCGCCGGCCGACCCGTCCACCACGTCGAGCCAGCCGACTTGCTTGATCTCCCGAGGCGCGACCGCCGGTGCCGGATCGGCGGGCCCGGACGGGAGGGACCGGACGACCTCGACCGCGATCGGGGCTCGCCAGCCCCCGCCGGCCGAGAAGCCGGCCGCGAACGTCGAGGCGAGCGCCGTCGCCGCGACCGCCAGGCGCCGGGCGAGCCGAGGCCGCGACGGCGAGGGTGTCGGCACGACCGGCGCCGGCTCGGGCCGGGATGCCGGCCCGGCCAGGCCCCCCAGCGCCTTCCGCCAGGTCTGGTCTTCCAGGAAAGCCAGGGCGCAGCGGCGCCAGCCGTCCGGGTCACCTTCCAGGCGGAGCAGGAGCGCCCGGCGTTCGGCGTCGTCCAACTCCCCGTCGACCAGGCGGTCGATGGCGCGGTCATCGTTCGGATTCGGTCGATCTTCGGCGATGCTCATCGGCGGACCTCGATCACGCTCGAACCTTCCAGCTCGTCGCGGAGCCTCCGCCGGGCCCGGTGGAGTCGCGACTCGATCGCCGCTTCGGTCTGGCCCAGGTGCCGGGCCAGGTCGCGGCAGGACCAGTTCTCGGTATATTTCAAAAGCAGGATCTCGGCGTCCCGGGCCGGGATCTTGCCCAGGGCCTCGCGGACCAGCGCCAGCCGCTCGTCGAGCAGGAGCCAGCCCAGCGGGTCGGGCGAGCCGTCGGCTTCCTGGCGGGCCCGCTCGGCATAGCGGCCGGCGAGCTTGTGCTGGCGACCTCGGGACCGTCGGTAGAGCAGCGTCTTGCGGATCGCCAGGCGATAGAGCCAGCCCGCCACCCGGGCCGGGTCGACGACCACCTTCGTCCCGACGGCCGCGAGCGAGACCTCCTGCAAGACCTCGTCCACCGCCTGCCGCTCGCCCAGCCTGGCCGCGACGATCGTCCTGAGCCACCGGTCGTGGCGGACGAGGGCCAGGGCCCAGTCGATCGGGCCTCCCGACGATCCATCAGGCTGGGTAGGTTCGCGTCCGGCGTTCATGACAACAGAAGGTTGCCGCGAGCCGGGAAAACTTGCGAACGAATTTTTTGGGAATCCGGATCGCCCTCAGGCCCCGGGGGCGACCTCGGCCATCGGGGCCGGCGGTCTCGGCGGGAAGATCGACGCGACCGGGCAGGCGAAGCCGGGGATGACGTCCTCGCCCGAGATGGTATCGCCCTCGCGGAGCGTGGCCTCCGGTCCGACGCCTCGGATGAGGCGGACGGTCCGGACGACCGGGTTGACGATCCAGATCAGCGGAACTCCGGCCTTCCGGAACATCTCGATCTTCTCGTCAACTTCATAGGCCAGATCATTCGGCGAGAGGACTTCGACCACCAAATCCGGGACGATGCCGAGCCAGCCGTGATTCACGTCATCCCAGGTGATCCTTCCCGCCTTCACGAACGAGACATCGGGCCGGCGGACGGTCCGGGGCCGATTCGGAAAACATTGGAATCCGTTGTCCGCCGGGAAGGCCCATCCGAGGTCACGTCCCGAGCAAAAATCGCGAATCCGACCGAAAATCTCGCCGCCAACCCAACTGGAGAGGACGCTCACTTTCCGCTCCACAATTTCGCCGTCGACGAGTTCATAACCCTTCTGCTCGGGCAAGCTGAGAAGGACGTCCGGGGTCAGTAGCGTCTTTTCGGCGACGGCGCACATGGGCGTAACTCCTCCGGATTTGCCCGAGATGGACTTCCTCAACTCTACCGGATGAGGAGGGTCGAGTCACCCCGACCGGACCATCCGGGCGATGAACATGGCGTCGGTGTCGGACTCCTGGGGCCAGATCAGGAGGGTGCCGTCGGTCTCGGCCCCGGTGATCGGGTGGGGGAACGGGTCGAGCTTGAACTCGGGGCGGTCGGTGAGGAAGGCCCGGATGACGCCCTGGGTCTCGGGCAGGGTCAGGGTGCAGACCGAATAGACCAGCGTCCCGCCCGGCCGGACGCCCGAGGCGGCGGCGCGGAGGAGCTGGGCCTGGAGTTCGGCCAGGCGCTTGATCGCGTCGGCGTCCAGGGTCCAGCGGGCGTCGGGGTTCCGCCGCCAGGTCCCGACGGCGGAGCAGGGAGCGTCGACCAGGACGCCGTGATACGTCCCGGCCTTGCCGACGACGTGCTTGCCGTCCCAGGGCTTGGTGGTCAAGTTCCGGAACGGGCTGCGTTTGGCCCGGCGGGCGGCCTCCTTGAGCCGGGCCTCGTGGACGTCGGTCGCGACGACCAGCCCCTTGCCCTTCATCAGGGCGGTCAGGTGGATCGCCTTGCCGCCGGCCCCCGCGCAGGCGTCCCACCAGCGCTCGCCCGGGTCGGGGTCGCAGGCCAGGGCGACCGCTTGCGAGGCCAGGTCCTGGATCTCCAGGTCGCCCCGCTCGAACGCCGGGAGGTGGTGGACGTCGGCCTCGACGTCGATCTTGGCGGCCCGGGTCAGCTTCCGGTGGACCCAGGGCTTGAGGCCGGACGCGATCAGCTCGTCCCAGGTCGCCTGCTCGTCGGTCCCCTGGGCCCGGACCCAGAGCGGCGAGGGCGTCTGGAGCGCCTGGAGGAATTCCAGGTATTTCATCTTGGGCGAGCCGCCGCCCGGGGGCAACGGCAGGTGCTCGCGGAGCCAGTCGGGGAAGAGGCGCCAGGGGTCGGCCGAGACGATCCGCCCCTCGTTGAGCCGCTTCCAGCCCTCCCCTCGGGCGGTCCAGTTGGGGGCGCCGCCGTAGGCGTAGAGCCGCTCGGGGTCGCGGCCGATCGCCTTCGCCCAGACCTTGCAGGCGGGGTGGACCGAGGGGGAATCCATCAGCCAGGCCAGGAGCAGCCGGGCCTCGGGGTTGTCGACGTGCAGGGTCTCGATCCAGCCTCGCCAGCGGAACAGGGCGAAGATGGCCCGCGCGATGAACCGGCAGTCGGGCGCGGCCAGGTCGCGGCGGTTCCGCAGCTCCCAGGCGATCGAGCGATCGGCCCGGCGATTCTCCTCGAAGACCGCCCGCTCGACGCTCAGGGCGATGTTCACGGCCGAGCCGGCCAGCTTGTCGATCGAGACGACGTTAGCGACCGTCCGCGGGCCGGGCGCGGCGGCGGCATCGCGTCCCGCCTTCTGGATCAGGGCCGGGTCCGGCTTGCCGGGACGGCGGAGGGTCGGCTTCGACGCCGAGGCCGGGCGGGGACGCGAGGTCATCTTGGCGCCGGCGGGGCGGGGGCGCGACTTCGACTTCGACGGCGGCCCGGAGCGTTTGGGAGATCGTTTGGATGGGCTCATCGGATCGGCGGGCGGCTTTCGTGGTACGGGGAATCGGACTTCGGCCTTCCGAACGCCACGGACAGGCGAGACTCGTCAGCGCGGCGTCGACGGATCGGGATTCGGGTGGAGTTTGGCCTCGACGATGGCGTCATAGGCCGGCTTTCGCCGGTTGTTGGCGTCGAAGATCAGCGGGTGCTGGCGAGAGCGCCAGGAGCGGCGGTCGCTCAGGCCCCAGAACGTCACGCGTTCCACGACGTCCTTGTGCTTGTTGAAGACCGCGAACAGCCGGGCATAAGCGTCCGCCTGGGCCTTGAGGTCTTGTTCCGACGGGGGCGTTCCTCCGCCCGCCCTTCCTCCACCGGGGCCTGGACCGGGGCCGAATTGGCCTCCCGAGGTCCCCCGGATGGTCACGTCCAGCTCGGTGATGCTCACTTTCAGGCCGAGGGCGGCATAATCCGCGATGGCCCGGTCGATGGCCTCGATGGGGACGTTGTTCGTGCTCCAGTGGCCCTGGATTCCGACGCCATGGATCGGGGCGCCGTCCTTGATCAGGCGTTTGAGCAGGACCAGGGAACTCGCGTGCTTGGGGCCGGCCTCGATGTTGTAGTCGTTGTAATAGAGCCTGGCGTCCGGGTCGGCCTCGTGGGCGAACTTGAAGGCGAGCGTGAGGAACTCCGGGCCCAGGGCACGCACCCACGGGGAGTTGCGGAGGTGCTCAGTCTCGGACGTCTGGGCGTTGCCGCCGTCGCCGATCGCCTCGTTGACGACATCCCAGCCCCGGATCTTCCCCTTGTAGCGGCCGACCAGCGTGCTGATGTGTTCCTTCAGCCGCCGGGTGACTTCGGCCTTGTCGCCGTCGCGGAAGAACCAGTCGTTCGTCTGGGCGTGCCATACGAGGGTGTGGCCGTGGACGGCGATCTGGCGGTCGAGGCACCATTGCACGAGGGCGTCGGGCCGCTCGAATCTCCAGGTGCCCTCCTCGGGGTGGATCGGTCCCGGCTTCATGCAATTTTCCGGGGTCACGACATTGAAGTTCTCCTCGACAAGGCCAAGTTCCTCGTCGGAGTAACCTCGGGGCAGGTCCCCCGCCGTGCCGATCCGAAAGGAATCCTTGTAGACGTCCTTGAGGCCCGGGACGCCGCCGTTCCCCGACTTCTCGCCCTTCTTGACGTCGTCCGGCCCTCCCCGGGCCGTCCAGGACAGGCACGCCAGCGCGACACACCCGAATACCGTCGCGATTCGTCCGCTCATGGTTCATCCTCGGGAGAGTGAGAGGAAGTCGCGCCGCCGGACCGCCCGGACGCCTCGGACGACGAGGCGATCGATCATCGGGGCCGACGGCCCGCCGACTTGCGATGCGGACGATACCCCGTCGACTTCGGGGGCTCGCCCTTGGGGCTGGCCTCGCCGGGGATCGTGTGGACGTACCGCCCCTCGGTGACGGACTTGTTGGCCTTCGCCATCCGGGCCTGGAGGGCAACCTTCGGCGGGTTGGCGGGGATCAGGGCGTCGCAGCCCGAACCGATCAGGTCCTGCCGCACGGCCTTCTGGATCGCCCCGCGGACCTCGAAATAGTTCTCGGGCCCGAAGAACCGGAGGAGGGCCCGCTGGAGCTTCCGGTCGCGGAGGCGCTTCATGTAGCCGATACGAATGTCCCCTGGCTTCACCGGCACTTCGGCGATCATCACAATCGTCCAGGTCGAGCGCATGGAGACATCAATGGTATCGCGTGCATTTTCGTACATACGCTTTTCATCGAAGAAGCAGCACAAGGGCGAGAGCTTTCGACGCCAGTCCGAATTCGCCTTTGAGATGCCCCGCGAAATCGACTTGGGGCTTGACGAGTCGCTAACGCTGAACGACCTCGGGGTGTCGGCCTTCCAAGGAGCAAACGCCAAGGTCGGTGCCTTGGGCGAGTGCCTCGAGGCCCTTCGGATTGGACGGATCCCGAAGGGCTCAATCCTGATCATCGAGATCATCGACCGACTCGGCCGGGACAAGGTCGGCGAGGCGCTCCAGCTCTTCATCCCCATCCTAAACACTGGCGTCTGGATTGTCACCCGGGAGCCGAGGCGTACTTACACCCAGAACAGCATTAACGACATCGCCGCCCTCCTGGAACCGCTCATTTACATGAGCCGGGCCCATGAGGAGTCGGCAACGAAATCGTTCCGCTTGCGCGACGCCTGGGCGAAGAAGAAGGAGCGAGCCGCCCAAGGGTCGCCCATGACGAAGATGGCCCCCCGCTGGCTGGAACTGACGGAGGAGGGATACCGCCTGATTCCCGAGCGGGCCGAGACCGTCCGGTCGATCTTCCGGATGAGTGCCGAGGGGCTTGGGGCCAGCGAATCCTCCAGCACCTGTTCGCCCATCCGGAGAAATACCCGCCCTTCGGGGATTCGGGCCGTTGGCGGGATTCCTACGTGCTCCAGATCCTTTCCAACAGGGCGGTGTTCGGCGTGTTCCAGCCGGGAATGCGGGACGAGGGGGGTGAGAAACTCGATTGCGGGGAGCAGGCCAGGTCGCTCCCTGGCTCTCCGCCAGTTGTACGATTCTCATTAAGACTGGACAAGCTTTTGGGGGACAGGCCACGCCTTTCTAGGTAACTACGGTACTCCCTGGAAACCGGAGGAGTTACCGAGTAAACTTTGACCCTGCGATCGCACCAAAAGTTTACCAGATGGTTTACCCATCCAAGAACCCCAATGCCGATCGCCGGGGTTTACCGAGGGGCATAAGCCTTAAGTCAATACCCGCAATGGTTTAGTATCACCTGGAGAGGTGACCGAGAGGCCGAAGGTGCGGCACTGGAAATGCCGTGTACTGTCACAGGTACCGCGGGTTCGAATCCCGCC